>JBIIAP010000023.1:0-17927 GCA_044239855.1 Sediminibacterium sp.
TTCTAAGAATTACAATGTCATCTACACTTCTAACAAAACTTAATGCCACCCAATCACATTGTTGTTCTATGATAAATGCTAAATCAGCTAAGTCTTTTTCTGTTAATGCAGGTAATGAAATTTTGGTGTCGGGTAAATTAATTCCTTTTTTAGAGGATAATATACCTCCTAAAGTAACTTGTACCTTAACATCGCCATTCTTCTCTACACTTACAACCTTTACTTCTAATTTTCCGTCATCAATCATAATGACATTGCCTATCACAACATCTCCTGCAAGATTAGGGTAGGAGACATAGATCTTTTCAAGGGTACCCACACATTTTTCATTGGTAAATGTAAGAATGTCGCCTTCTTTTACTTCGAGCGCATTATTGGTAATTTCACCCACTCTTAATTTAGGACCCTGCAAATCCGCTAATATGGCAATGTTGTAAGGTTCTGTGCTGTTGATCTTGCGAATATGTTCTATAATGGCCAATTTATCTTCATGCGAACCATGAGAAAAATTAAGTCTAAATACATTTACCCCTGCTTTCACAAGGTCAAGTAACTTGTCGTATGTATCGCAAGCGGGGCCTACTGTTGCTACGATTTTTGTTCTATGTGATACATGATTTACTCCTGCTGCTTTGTCCATATTCTTGTGTAGATATTTATCTAAATTTTTTGACATGTGTTTTTTCTTATTTTTTTAATAAAACTCTACTAACTAGCTAATATTTTAACAATATTCATCCATTCATTAGAAATTTTTTGCTTTGCCTTAATAGCATTATCTAAAGGTGTGTAATGCATTTTGTTGTTTAAAATCCCAATCATAACATTATGTGTTCCGTTTAATAAACACTCTACTGCATGAAATCCCATTCTGCTGGCTATTAATCTGTCTAGGCAAGAAGGGGAGCCTCCTCTTTGTATGTGGCCTAAAATACATACTCTAACATCAGCATTAGGTAATCTATTTTTTACAACTGTTGCAATTTCATTTGCGCCTCCAAACTTTTCACCCTCTGCAACTACTAATATATTCACTAATTTTTTTCTCTTTTCTTTTTCAGATAAAGAGGCAATCATTGCTTCTATGTCTGTTTTTGTTTCAGGGATTAATATATTTTCTGCGCCAGTTGCTATACCACTATGTAATGCAATATAACCCGCATCTCTACCCATTACTTCAACTACAAATAAACGATCATGCGCATCAGCTGTATCACGTATTTTGTCGATGGCTTCTACAGCGGTATTCACTGCAGTATCAAATCCTATTGTAAAATCGGTACCTGCTATATCTTTATCGATTGTACCAGGTAATCCAATGCATGGTATATCAAATTCATTGCTAAATTTCTGTGCGCCTTTAAAACTTCCATCGCCTCCAATAACCACTAAACCATTAATTCCTCTTTTCTTTAAATTTTCATATGCTTTCTTACGGCCTTCTTCTTCAAAAAATTCCATGCTTCTGGCAGTCTTTAAGATAGTGCCTCCCCTTTGAATAATATTAGCTACAGAACGCGAATCCATTGGCATGATATCATCATCAATCATTCCATTGTATCCACGAACAATACCAAACACTTCTAAACCATGATATATACCAGTTCTTACTACTGCTCTAATTGCAGCATTCATACCCGGTGCATCGCCACCTGAAGTTAAAACACCAATTTTAGTTACTTTTTTCGTTGCCATTGTTTTCGTTCAATTCTTATAATTATACTGTAAAGGTAATATTTATACGGAACGTATTACCTAGATGGATTTTCAAAAGTAAGCATTTGCAAATTAATTACCATTTGTAATCTGTGATAAGTTTTTTTTGTAGCATTGTATCATGAAAATATTAATTACAGGAGCTAATGGGTTTTTTGCCCAACATCTTTGTTTGTTTCTTGTTGATAAAGGGTTTCAAGTAATTGCAGTGTCCAGAGGGGACTGTAAAATTCCCATTACTGATCAAATTTCTTATTTTAATTTAGAACTAACGGATGTTAGCCTGGTTAATGATTTTGTGTATTATCATCAGCCAGAGGTAATTATTCATGCTGCAGCCATGAGTAAACCTGATGAATGTAATAATAATAAAGATGAATGTATTTTACAAAATGTTACAGTTACCGAACAATTAGTAAAATTGGCAAATGATATTCAAGCTCATTTCATCTATATATCTACTGACTTTATTTTTGGAGAAAATGGTCCACATGCTGAAGAAAATGAACCCGATCCATTAAACTTTTACGGTGAATCTAAATTACGTGCTGAAAAATTTGTTAAAAATACTTTAACAAATTATACTATTGTTCGTCCTGTATTTATTTATGGGGCAACATGGAATGGTATCAGACCTAGTTTTATTCAGTGGATTCAAAGTAATTTAGAAGCTGGTAAAGCAATAAAAGTAGTAAGCGATCAGCAAAGAACCCCCACTTTTGTAATTGATATTTGTTGGGGTATTCATCAAATTATTGTACTTAAAAAATATGGCGTTTATCATTTAGCAGGAAAAGATATTTGTTCTCCTTATGATATGGCATTAGCTGTTGCTAAAGTATTAAAGCTCAATAGTAATCTGATTATTGAGGTTACCAGTGATACTTTCCCAGAACCTGTAAGAAGAGCTAAAAAGTCGGGTCTGAAAATCGATAAAGCCATCACTGAATTAAATTATCAGCCACATTCTTTTGAGGAAGGTGTCAGGAAAAGTTTTGGCAGGTAATTTATTTTTTCTTCAAAAATACTTCTGCTATCATACATCTTGCACTACCTCCGCCATTAATTTCAATGGTAGAAATATCTGCATGGATTATATTATTAAAGGTTGAAATAGTTTTGATCTGATCATCACTTAACGATTGATAGGCTTTAGTAGACATAACTAAATATCTTGTGCCTTTTGTGTTATGAACTTGCAACATGTTGCCAGCAAATTGGGTAAGTTGTTGTTCGGAAATGGTGATGATTGCTTTATTGGTAGCGTTTATAGACTCCAGTACAAGATTTTTTTGGGTATCATCTTTTATTGAATCTAAACAAATAATTACATATTCATCTGCCACACACATCATTACATTGGTGTGGTAAATAGGTAAGAGTTGGTTGTCTAATGCTTCAAAATAAACAAGTTTATAATTTAATTTTTCGCAAAATATTTTTAGTATATCAAGGTTTGTTCTTGTGGAAATGCAAGCATATACTATTTTATTTTCTCTATCCAGTACCATACTTCCGGTACCTTCTAAAAACTTATTTTCTTCTTCATATTGTGTAAAATCAATTATTTGTTGGACTTCAAATTGTTGCTTGATTTGATCCAGTACTGTTTGCTTTCTCTCTAATCTTCTATTTCTGGCAAACATTGGATAAAGACAAAGGGTGCCATCTTCATGAAATGATATCCAATTATTAGGAAAAATAGAATCCGGCGTGTGTGGATCAGTGGTGTCTTTAATTACCATTACCTCCATCTCATGTGCGCTAAGTATCGCTACTAAATTATTGAACTCCTTTAATGCATTTTGTTGCGTATCAATTTTTCCTTTACTAACTTGAAAGCTATTGTTAATAGCTGTTTCTACATTATATTCAAATTGTACCGGTTGTATCATCAATAATTGTGAACTGTGCTGCATATTATTTCAATTTATAGTGATTCTCTCCATATAGGCATACTCATACAATGAAATCCACCTCTTGCTCTGGATAGTTCAGCAGAGGGCATTAATATTAATGTATTCTCAATGGTATCTGTAGAGATCTTTCCTGCTTCTAATTCCTCCAATAATTCTATTACGTGTATAATTTTAAAACCTGCGTGCCTGAATGCTTCTGTTGTTTTGTCGTTTCTGTCGTATCCTAACACTACACCTTCTTTTAATGCCAATAAATTGCAGGAGTCGGTCCATTGCTCTCTGGCATTATACGGGAATTCATTATTCCCAGAAAAGATGAAACGTACTTCATTGGTACATTTTAAATCAGTTTTACTGATGTCGATTAATAAATCTTCCAAGCTTTCAAATGAAAGCGGTTTTTCTGGATTGGATTTGTGAAATTGCAATATTTTGATTTTTTCTTCTTTTTTAATTTCTAATATTTTTTCTATTGCATTTTCATCTTCATGTTTTATTGCTGAGCGTGAAAAATTACCCAACATCACCCAAACATCTCTTTTAACTTGTGTAAAAACGGTGTCTATATGCATATAATCCCTTTTTTTAGGAATTTTTACGATAGTCACTTTATCCATCAAACCCATTTCAAACAGGGTATTGGTTATTTTAACAGCAGCTTCTGACGTGGTTCGTTCACTCACACCTACTAATAAATGATTTTCGCTTACTACCATGATGTCTCCACCTTCTAACGTAATTTTTTGCTCATCTTCTTCATTGGGTAATAAAAAATTTAAACTGGATTCAGCAAGTTCTATGATGTTGTTTTTATATGCTTTAAAATAGGGGTGATTAAAGAATATATATCTGGCTAATAAAGCTTCTCTGGTTCTTGCTTTTTTTGCAGGTTTATTGAGTAGAATATGGTCTTTTATGGTAATGCCTATGTCTCTGGTAAATATAAAATTGGGAATCGGAGCGAAAATTAATTCTTTGTTTTTAGAAGTTCCGGAAATAAAAGTTTTGGCCAGTTCTGTAGAATCATATTTAATTAACTCGTTTTGTAATTCGTAGGTACTCCCTTCTATTGCACAAACCGATGCAACTAACTTTAATCGAACTTCATTCTCCGTTAATACTTCTGCTAATAACCATTCTAATTCAATTACCTTATCTGATTTAAAAAAGTCAGCGTTGTTTGGTTTATAAAAATTCCGGTCAGATGCAAGCTGGTCAATTTCTTTTTGTTTACCTTGAATCTTTTCGGGATCTAAAAAATAGAGTAACACTTTTGTATAGTAGTCGTACTCTTTTTTTCGTATGGTATCTAAATGAACAATGTCTTCGAATAACCAATCTTGCGCTTTAGATGGTACTACTTTGCCTAATCCACTATCCGGACTATGCACCAATAATCTTTTTAATGTGCCAATTTCTGAAGTTACGGAGACTTTCATATTGTTTTATGTTTAATGGCAAATGGCAAACGTCCATTTAAATGCCCATTTGAATCTATTATTTTAAATCTAACAAACATTTCTTCACTATACCAATTTTCTTTTCTTGTTTTTTGAACAATGGAAGCATGTTCTTTCATCTGATAAGCAAATGATTTCATCATCGTTTTGCTTTCCCATATACTAAATGTAGCTTGTTTAATCCAGGGAACTTCTCCAATGCCAACAGAAACAATGAATCCTTTTGCACTAGTCATTACTTTAGCTACCTCATCAACATGTTGCCAAAATCTATTTAATTTATTTAAGCGGATAGTTGCTCTGGTTAAAACACCAATCGGACCATCATATTCAGATTGTTTGGGTAGAGTACCAAAAGCTTTTTTACCATCCCAGGTGCCATGTCCCTCAATTGGTTCCATCATTAAAGTCCACTTTTCACACTTCCAAAATTTCCACCAATACTCAATAAATCCGGGAATTGCATTACTGGTAACTCCCCCTTCTTTTAAAACCAATAACATCGCCCATTGACGCCAATCCGGTGATTTATCAAATGTTCCATTTTTACCACATCCCATTAATTTCCAAAAAACGATTTGATTATTGAACCATAATGGGAGTCTAAATATGGCCATAGATAAAAATCCTGCCCACCCAATATATCTGGGATATCTAACAATCGTTAACGTGGTGATCATTTTCGAAATTACTTACTAATCAATAAAATAAAGCATTAACTTTTTTTTATCATTTATTAACGAATTTATAGTTTGATATAAATATAAATAATAGTACCTTTGCACCCGAAAGAGCAAATAGGTTAATATTCTGGTATTTAAAAAAGCCATACCCTCCTTAAACGATTGCATTTAAATTACTTCTACCTGCTCTTCCGATAATATTGTGAATATTTAAAAAATATATTATGAAAAGTGAAATTATGCCCGCTATTGTGCAAATTGATGGTGCTCTATTAAAAGAGTTAACAAATGAAGTGAGAGAAACATTAGCAAAAGATGTTTTACAGCAATCAAAAACTATTTTAACAAAATCATTTGCTGCTGTTGATTTATGGAGAATTCAAAAAAACAAGAAGTCTGCTAACATACAGTTTAAATCTAACTTCTAATGCAAAAGCCCTTAAGGGCTTTTTTATTGCTCTTACATACTTTTCTTAATTCAAGAATTGATACTGATTTATTGCTGTGTTTTGGTATTTTGCAACTTTATTGATTTAGTATTACGTTAAATGGACAAAGTTGCTTTACGGAAAATATACCAGGAGCGGAGGAAAACCCTCTCGCATAGAGAACTTTTAATCAATGATGATTTATTGCTGCTAAAGTTTCAACAACTTGACTTTTCAAAGGTCAACACATTGATGTCCTATTGGCCAATTGAGCAAAATAATGAACCCAACACACACTTGTTTTCGGATTATTTACATTTCCTGCTTCCTCAATTGAAAATGGTCTTCCCTAAAATATCAGACAGGGAAAATATGAAGGGCATTTTAGTAGATGAAAATACCATTTATAACACAAATTCATGGGGTATAACTGAACCGATTAACGGACAACCTGTTGATCCTCAGTCTATTGACTTAATACTTGTTCCCTTGTTAATTTTCGATAAATTAGGCCATAGAGTGGGTTATGGAAAAGGTTTTTATGATCGATTTTTAACAAAATGCAACAAAGATGCTATTTTTATTGGTTTTTCATACTTTGATCCTGTTGAGAAGATATCAGATACCAATGAATTTGATATACCTTTAACGTTCGGAATTACTCCGCATTATATTTATGAATTCTAGTTCCATTTTTTTAAAGTCTTTTCGGGTATTGCTTTTACCATTTGCTATTTTGTATGGCATCATTGTGAAAATTAGAAATAAGTGTTTCGATAAGAATTGGTTAGCCTCTTCCAGTTTTAATTTTCCAATAATTTGTGTGGGAAATCTTGCAGTAGGAGGTACAGGCAAATCGCCCATGGTGGAGTATCTAATTAATTTATTAGTGCCCGAATTTAAAATCGCTACCCTAAGTAGAGGATACAAACGCAAAACTAAAGGGTATGCTTTAGCCAATGAAAATACCACTGCTATTGAAATAGGGGATGAGCCCATGCAATTTTATCTAAAACACCCCAATGTTGCTGTTGCAGTAGGCGAGGAAAGAATTGTTGCCATTCCACATTTATTACAAGATCGACCTGATTTACAGGCCATCATTTTAGATGATGCATTTCAACATAGAACTGTTAATGCCGGGTTTAATATACTTTTGACAGATTATAGGAATCTATACGTACACGACTATTTTTTGCCCACTGGCGACTTAAGAGATGAAAAATCATCTGCTCAAAAAGCTGATATTATAGTGGTGACAAAGTGCCCACACGACTTAAATTTAATAAAAAAAGATGCAATTTTAAAAGAGATAAAACCAACCAAAATTCAACAGGTTTTTTTTACTACCATTAAATATGGTACCCCTTATCATATTTACAATCATTCAGTTAAACATCCTTTAACACTAAAAAATGAAGTTTTATTGGTTTGTGGTATTGCAAATCCTAAACCGTTAAAAGATTATTTACTCAACAATACGCAAACCTATTATCAAATGGATTTTTCTGATCATCATATTTTTACAATTGATGATTTGAAAGAAATTGTTGCCTATTTTGAGACCATACAAGAAACCAATAAAATTATATTAACTACAGAAAAAGATGCTGTTCGCTTAATTAAGTTTAAAGATGAATTAGCCAACATCCCGCTGTATGTATTACCCATTAGCCCTCAGTTTTTATTTAATGAGGGACCACAATTCGATAAAACGCTGGTGAATTTTGTAAAAAATTTCGCCTTTAACCCGGAATCATGAAGAAAAGAGATAAATCTAAACCGCAACCCAAAAAACAATCTAAACAAAAGCAAAGAGCTAAAACAATAACTGTTCAAACTAATAAAGGTACTTTAGATGTTACCCGTTCTGGAATGGGCTACGTAATTATTGCAGATGAATCCGGTGATGTGCTGGTAAGACCGAATGACTTTAGTACTGCCCTGCATGGAGATACCGTTCGGGTTAAAATTATCAAAGAAAATGCCCGAACGGGTAAAAAAGAAGGTAAGATTGTTGAGGTTGTTTCCAGAAAACAAACCGAATTTGTAGGCCATATTCAATTGTCTGCTCATCATGCCTTTTTTATTCCTGATACAGATAAACCCATGCCCGATCTTTATATACCGCTCACCGATATCAACGGTGCTAAACACAAAGACAGGGTAGTAGCTCAGTTGGTGAAATGGGAAAAAGAAGACAAAAAACCTGTGGGAAAAGTAGTGAGCGTTTTATTAGCAGAAAACGAGAATGATGCTGCTATGAAAGAAATTCTTGCAGAAGCCGGATTCCCATTGAGTTTTTCGCATGATGTTTTGGAAGAAGCTGGCATGATCCCCGATGTATTAGATCCTGAAGAAATCAGTAAGCGTAAAGATTGCAGAGATTATTTAACTTTTACAATTGATCCGGTAGATGCTAAAGACTTTGATGACGCTATTTCTATCAGAAAATTAGGGGATGATAAGTATGAAATTGGGGTACATATAGCAGATGTGAGTTATTATGTTTTACCGGATACTGAATTAGATGCAGAAGCATATAAACGAGCTACTTCTGTTTATTTACCCGACCGAGTTAACCCCATGCTTCCTGAAAAGATATCTAACGAATTGTGTTCTCTTAGACCACATGAAGATAAATTTACCTTTTCGGCTATTTTCCAAATGAATAGCAAAGGAGATATTAAACAATATTGGTTAGGTAGAACGGTAATACATTCTGATCATAGATTTACTTATGAAGATGTACAAGCAATCATTGATGATAAAAAAGGCCTGCATGATGAGTCGATTTTATTATTAAATGATATTGCTCAAAAATTCAGAAAAAAGCGATTTAGTAAAGGGGCCATAAATTTTTCATCTCAGGAAGTTAGATTTAAGTTAGATGAAAAAGGTACCCCCATCGGAATTGTTGTAAAAGAAAGCAAAGAATCCCATCAACTGATTGAAGAGTTCATGTTATTAGCCAATAAAACGGTTGCTGAAAATATTGCTAAAACGCATATCAATAAGAAAGGCATCCCTTTCCCTTATCGTGTTCACGACCAACCCGATAAAGAAAAATTGGCACCTTTTGTACAATATGCTAAAAAATACGGACATGTTTTTGATATTACCAGTCCCCAGGCTATTGCCAAAAGTTTCAATACCATGTTAGCAGATGCGAAGGGCAAGCCTGAACAGCATGTTTTAGAGCAATTGGGCATTCGCACTATGGCTAAAGCGGTATATACAACCGAAAACATTGGTCACTATGGACTTGCATTTGAACATTATTGCCATTTTACCTCTCCAATACGCCGATACCCCGATGTATTGGTTCATCGTGTATTAGCATCAGTTTTAGCTGGCAGCCCAATGATCGATAAAAAAATGGAGGAAAAAAGTAAGCACAGCAGTGAAAGAGAACGTGCTGCAATGGAATGTGAACGTGCAGGTAATAAATACAAACAGGTTGAATTCTTAAAATCTCATGTTGGGGAAGTTTTTGAAGGGGTGGTAAGTGGAGTTGCCAGCTTTGGATTTTTTGTTGAAACAGTTGACCATAAATGTGAAGGTCTGGTAAGTATCATCAGCTTAAGTGAATTCGATGATTTTAGACTGGTAGAAAGCGAATATAGTTTAGTAGGTCGTAGAAGTGGACGAACCTTTAAAATGGGAGATAGGTTAAGCATCAGGGTGGTAGCAGCCAACCTGGAAAAACGACAGTTAGATTATGAATGGGTATTGGGGGAGTAAATAGCACTACCAGCCGCTAGCCAATACATCTGCCAAATGCAAAGCTTTTAAATTAGAGCCCTTGTGTTTAGCGCATCCGTCAATATGCATCAGGCAACTCATATCGGTACTGATTAAGAAATCTGCACCAGTTGCGGACGCATTGTTTACTTTTTGATCTCCCATTGCTATACTGATGGGTTCAAATTTAACTGCAAATGTTCCACCAAAGCCGCAGCAAGTTTCCACTTCATTCATTTCAATTAACTCTAACCCTTTTACTTTGCTTAATAATTGACGTGGTTCATTTTTGATTTTACACTCTCTTAGTGCTGCACAACTATCATGATAAGTAGCTTTGCCATTTAGTACTGCTCCAAAATCATCCAGCTTGAGCACATTGATTAAAAAATCGGAGAATTCAAATAATTTAGCAGATGTTTTCTCAACCTGAACTTTATGTATCGAGTTTTCGAACAGTAAAGGGTAATTGTTTTTGACAAAACCGGCACAACTTGCACTTGGGGTAACTATATAATCTGACCCATCAAAATCATTCAGAAACTTGGTACAAACTTCCTTTGCTTCATTATGAAAACCTGCATTAAATGCGGGTTGTCCACAACAGGTTTGATTTTTATTATATTTCACGGTACAACCGGCTTTTTCTAACACCTTAACCATGTTAAATGCCACATCCGGATAAAGTTGATCAATAAAACAAGGAACAAATATTTGTACGGTCATTGTATGTATTTTATTTAAAAGAACGTTTTAATGCAATCATTTTAATAGCAGTAACAGCAGCCTCTGCGCCTTTATGTCCATGTTTTCCACCAATACGTTCTTGTGCTTGTTGTTCGTTTAAAACAGTTAATACGCCAAAAATTACAGGGGCATCCAAACTTAAATTCAATTGTAAAACACCATCTGTTACAGCTTTACAAACAAAATCAAAGTGAGGCGTATCTCCCTGAATAATGGTTCCTAGTGTAATATAGGCATCTGCTTTTGCTTTTGATAAATTTGCATGTTGTTTTACTGCAAATGGAATTTCAAAAGCACCGGGTACGGTTATACTCTTGATTTTAACACCAGCTTTTTTTAATAACTTTTTAGCACCTTTTTCAAGTTCGTTAACGATATCACTGTTCCATTCTGTTTTTACGATAACTACAAAGGCATCCTCTATAGTAGGGATGCCTTCATTTAATGCGATATTTCCTTTTGATGCCATGGTTATTATTGAACGCTCAGGTCATTTTTTTCAATACTCAAACGATAAATGTATTTGTCAGCTTGAAAACCTTTATCTGTTTTTGGATATTTAGCTTTTAGCTCTTTGTATAATTCTAACGCATCTGGTGTTTTACCAGTTGTTTCTAATAATAAAGCCGCACGGAATAAAAATTCTGAAGAGTTATTTTCGTCTTTTTCAAAAGTACCGGCAGCTTTTTTATAAGCAGATACAGCATCATCATACTTCTTTAATTCAGCGTATGCATCACCCAAACAACCATAAGCTAATAGTTGAATTTGTTTTGCGTCTGTTGAGAAATCCTTTAAATGCTTTACTGCATTGTCAAACTCACCTAATTTTAAATAACTGATACCTGCATAATAATGCGCCAAGTTTGCTGATTTAGTACCGCTAAAATTGCTGATTACATAAAGTGCGCCCTTACTTAAGCCATCTCCATTAAGCACTAATCTAGATGAATCAATTGCAAAGTATTGTTCAGCTTTAAATAAGGCCTCTGCAGCTTTTTCTTCCTTAGGTTTCATCACATACTCTTGGTAAGCATACCATCCACCTCCAATAATAACTATTGCAGCAACAATGATGATGATAGGTTTTTTAAATGTATTCCAAGTGTTTTGGGCTTTAACCAAAACTTCGTTTACTTCGATTTCACTTTCGTGTACTTTGCTCATTGTATAAAATTATTCGTTAGTTTTTTAAATTATAATTGGATCTATTAATCTACAATAAATGGATAGTTTTGGTCTATGTATACATCCTTTAATAATTCATCGTCTGAAGGCCATGGACTTTCTTCTGCAAATCGAACTGATTCTTCCACAATATCATTGATTCTTTTATCAATAGCAGCTAAGTCTTCCTTAGAGCCGTATTTGTTTGCTAAGATAGATGCAGCAATTTTAAGTAAAGGATCTTGCTCTCTGTATTCATCCACTTCTTCTTTACTTCTATACTTCTGTGGATCAGAAACAGAATGGCCTTTGTAACGATATGTTTTCATTTCCAATAGCGTAGGACCTTCACCGTCTTTGGCTCTTTTAGAAGCTCTTGCAACAGCTTCGTGTACTGCTTCAGGAGACATGCCATCAACCTTATCTGCTGGCATATCATAAGCATCGGCTAATTTGAAAATATCGTTAACATTACTGGTTCTGGATACCGAAGTACCCATTGCATAATTGTTGTTCTCACAAATGAAAATTACCGGTAATTTCCAAAGCATGGCTAAGTTGAAACTCTCGTGTAATAAACCCTGACGAGCTGCGCCATCTCCAAAAAAGCAAAGTGTTACATTTTTTGTACCCTTATACTTTTCTGCAAAAGCCAAACCTGCTCCAGTACCTATTTGTGCACCCACTATACCATGACCACCAAAAAACTTGTGTTCGGCACTAAAAAAGTGCATACTTCCACCTTTTCCTTTGGCACATCCGGTTGCTTTACCATACAATTCGGCCATACAAGCATTCGCTGATATACCTTTTGCAAGCGCTAAACCATGATCACGGTATGAAGTAATGAATGGATCATCGGGATTGGTAGCTGATAAACAACCTGCTGCAATAGCTTCCTGACCAATATAAGCATGGAAAAATCCACGGATTTTTCCTGCCATTTTATACATCTCTTCAGATTTTAATTCAAACTGACGAATAAGCTGCATGAGCTCGTACCAATAGAGATAAGTTTCTTTAGAAAATTTTGTCTGCACAATTCAAAAATTTGAGGGCAAATATAAGGGTTAAAGTCGATAGTTAAAGGTTTAAGCCTCCATCAAAAATGGATATCCATAATGAGTGGGAGGATTATAGGTTTCTTTAATCGTTCTGGCACTTAACCATCTGTATAAATTCAACATACTTCCTGCTTTATCATTCGTACCCGATGCTCTTGCACCACCAAAAGGCTGTTGTCCAACTACCGCACCGGTTGGTTTATCATTGATATAAAAATTACCAGCTGCATTTCTTAACTTATTGGTAGCCAATTCAATAGCAGCTCTATCTTGAGAAATTATCGCACCGGTTAAGGCATAATTAGACGTACTATCCACCAATTCTAATGTTTTCTCATATTGCTCCGCTTTGTAAACATAAATCGTTAGAACTGGTCCAAATATCTCTTCACACATGGTCACCGATTTTGGATCTTTTGTTTCAATGACGGTTGGTTCAATGAAATATCCTTTGGATTTACTGAAATTACCCCCCACTAAAATTTTTGATTTATTATTTTTTCTTGCATTGTTGATATAACGGGTAATGCTGTTGTATGATTTTTCATCAATCACCGCATTCACAAAATTGGTAAAATCTTCCACAGTTCCCATTTTCATCGATTGCACCGCTGCAACTAACTTTCGTTTAACTTCTTCAGCAATATTACTTGGAATATAGGCTCTGGAAGCTGCTGAACATTTTTGTCCCTGAAATTCAAAAGCACCTCTTGCTAAGGCAGTAACTACCGTGTCTACATCGGCAGACTTATGCGCAATCACAAAATCCTTACCCCCGGTTTCGCCTACAATTCTTGGGTATGATTTGTAAATACCCATATTTTCACCAATAACTTTCCACATATGATTGAACACACCGGTTGAACCGGTAAAATGTACCCCTGCAAAATCTCTGTTTGAAAAGCAAACTTCGCCAATGGTTGGGCCATCTACATACACTAAATTAATAACGCCATCTGGTAACCCAGCTTCTTTTAAAATGCGCATAAATAGTTGTGCAGAGTAAATTTGTGTATTTGCTGGTTTCCAAACTACCACATTGCCACACATTGCAGCAGATGTAGGTAAGTTTCCACCAATGGCTGTAAAATTAAAAGGCGTTACTGCCAAAACGAATCCTTCTAATGGTCGCCATTCCATTCTATTGTGCATCCCTGGAGCAGATATAGGCTGTTGTTGATAAATCTCACTTAAAAAATGAACATTGAAACGAAGAAAATCAATTAATTCACAAGTGCTATCAATCTCTGCCTGATACGCATTTTTGCTCTGCCCCAACATAGTGGATGCCACCATTTGATAGCGATATTTGGTTGCTAAAAGATCAGCAGCTTTTAAAAATATATGCGCACGACTTTCCCAACTCATTGCAGACCAGGATTCTTTAGCTTGTAAAGCAGCATTAATTGCCATTTCTACATGCTTTTTCTCTCCGGCGTTAAAAAAACCTAATGTATGTGATAATTCGTGGGGTGGCTTAATAGCTACTTTTCTTTCAGTACGGATAGCTTTAGAGCCTATATACATGGGAATATCTAATTCTTTCTTTTTAAGATTAGCGATTGCTTTCTTCAAAGCTGCTTTTTCAGGGGTTGCGGGTGCATAAGGAACTACCGGATCATTGGTAGGAATTGGGTATGAAAATGTACCTAAACTCATATGGGTTGATTTTAATAATTGGGTGCAAGTTAAGAAGATTTCATTATTGTGAATATGCAATACATTTGTACAATGGCAATTATTTTATTTGACAACAAGTTTAGAGATAATCTGGCACCCCTTTGTTTAAACAAAGCAGTAGCTGATCTCAGGATGGGTATATTAACCATCCAAGAACGTTGGAGTAAACTATTAAACAATGCTATATATATACATACTTCCGCTTTATTACAACCTTTATATCCAATTCCAGCTGCAGCAATGCATGTTTGGATTGATGCAGCAGTATTACCTACAGCAGAGCTACTTAAACGAATAGATGGATTAAAGCCCGGTCAGGCTTTGGTGGATGAATTTGGACTTATAGCGGGTATCAATAATATATCATTTGATTCCTTTGATCCATCTTCTTCTGATATAGCTTTTTCTGAATTAATTCCGATTGATGATATACAACGAATTGAATTTCCATGGGATTTAATTCAACTAAATGGGCAGTTCATCCAATACGATTTTAAACTCATTTCCAAAGGCCGAAAGTCTCAGCCGATTTCTCCCACTGTACAGATAGTACAATCTGTAGATATATTTATTGAGGAGGGAGCTAAACTTGAGTTTTGCATATTGAATGCTACAACCGGACCTATTTACATCGGCAAAAATGCCGAAGTAATGGAAGGAACAACCATCAGGGGACCATTTTCTTTAGGCGATCATTCGGTTTTAAAAATGAATAGTCGCGTATATGGTGCCACTACATTGGGGCCTTATTGTATGGGTGGGGGAGAAATTAAAAATGCAATTATGATGGGGTATTCCAACAAAGCACATGATGGCTACCTGGGCGATGCTGTAATTGGAGAATGGTGTAACTTTGGTGCAGGCACTTCTAACAGTAATCTTAAGAATTCAGCCGCAGAGGTTGCCGTATGGGCGATGAACTTAAAAAAAATGGTAGTAGTTGGACAAAAATGCGGAGTTATAATGGGAGATTATTCACGCGTTGCAATTAATTCCTCCATCAATACCGGTAGTGTAATTGGATTATGTTGTTCGGTTTTTGGCGCCGGGTTATTGCCTAAGCGAATGAGTAATTTTAGTTTTGGTATAGAAGGAAAAAAGTACAACATCCAAAACGCTATTGCAGATATTAATAATTGGAAAATGATGAAAGGAAAGTCATTATCTGATATTGAAATAAATATTTTAAATCAATTACATCAAACAATCGAAAAACAATGAGTAGAAAACAAATTGCCGCTGCAAACTGGAAAATGAATCTAACCTTACAACAAGGGGAAGAACTGTTAGGTAATATTATTAACAAACCGCATCATTTAAATGATAATCAATTAGTTATATTCGCAATTCCTGCTCCTTATTTGTCAATGGCTCAAAATAAAATAGCCGATAAAAAAGGCGTTTATGTTGCTGCGCAAAACTGTTACAGTAAAAAAAGCGGAGCTTTTACAGGAGAAATTTCAGTTGAAATGTTAACTTCTCTGGGTATTCAATTTGTGGTTTTAGGCCACTCTGAACGTCGTGAATATTTTAATGAAAGCAATGCCTTTTTAGCGGAGAAAATTAATATATGTTTAGAAAATAATATTCAGCCAATATTTTGTTGTGGCGAACCCTTATCCATTCGGGAAGCCGATACACAAAATGAATATGTAGCTAAACAACTGAAAGAATCATTATATCACTTGTCGGCCGAGCAGTTAGCTAAAGTTGTTATTGCATACGAACCAATTTGGGCAATTGGTACAGGTAAAACTGCCAGCAGTGCTCAAGCACAGGAAATGCATGCATTTATCAGAAAAGACATTGCCCATGTTTATGGAACCGAAGTAGCTGATACTATTTCTATATTATACGGTGGCAGTGTTAAAGCAGCCAATGCAGTAGAGATATTCTCTCAACCTGATGTAGATGGTGGTTTAGTAGGAGGTGCATCTCTAATTGCCGATGAATTTATTGCCATCATCAACGCATTACAATAAGCTATTTATGTAAGAATTGGGCTCTGTCTAATCGATCATTGATGGCAGACCCAATTCCTTCTTCCGGAAATATTTCAGTTAGTATTACGTCATATTCCTTAGTATCTATTGCGCGCATTATGGCAAATAACTGATTAGCGGCTTCACTAATATTACCTTGTTTAGATAATGTGTAACAATCCAAATTTCCCCTGTTCGAATAATCTTTTTGAAAACTAATAACAGCTGTTTTTCTGCCCATATTTTGTTCTATCATGGCTTCTATATTTCCCCTGAATAATGGGGTATTGGGTGCATAATGGCTTTTTAATTGACCGGGAGTTTGAGGATTAGATGGCTGGTGAATGGAAGTAATCACCTCCAGTCCCGATGCCTCTTGCAGCATACTCGCACTGATTCCTCCGGTTCTGTGTAATACGATGTGATCGTTTTTTACTTCACAAATAGTAGATTCTACCCCTACAGTTGTACTACCTCCGTCTAAAATGTAAGGTATTTTGCCATTTAATCCTTCCAATACATGGGTTGCGGTGGTGGGACTAATATACCCTGATGGATTGGCACTTGGGGCAGCTAATGGAAAATGTATAGCATGTAAAAGTTCAAGCGTCAATGAATGATTGGGTACCCTAACAGCTACTTTATCACTGCCTGCTGTGGTAATATCCGGAACATTGCTTTTTTTGGGTAATAACAGCGTTAATGGTCCCGGCATAAAGGCTTCTGCCAGTAAAATACTGTGTTGATCAGGAAAAGCATATTGATCTAGCTGATTTATACCGGAAAGATGCAGAATTAATGGATTAAAATGGGGTCTATTTTTAGCAGTATATATTTTGGAAACTGAAATTTCATTCAGTCCATTGCCCGCTAAACCGTATACGGTTTCAGTAGGAATAGCCACTATCTCTTCATTCAGCAGAAACTGAGCCGCTTTTTCAATATTAGTTCCGATTTCAGTAAACATCATGTGCTCAAAATTAACGCCATATAACTATACAAGCTTATCTTTGCAAACTTATGAAGAATATTAGGAATTTTTGTATTATAGCACATATCGACCATGGTAAAAGTACTTTAGCCGACAGATTGTTGGAACATACTAAAACCATTGGGGAACGTGATATGATGAATCAGGTATTGGATGATATGGATCTGGAACGTGAGAAAGGAATTACTATTAAAAGTCATGCAATACAAATCAACTATAAACACAACGGAGTAGAGTATGTGTTAAATTTAATTGATACTCCGGGTCACGTAGATTTTAGTTATGAAGTGAGCCGTGCTTTGGCAGCATGTGAAGGTGCTTTATTATTAGTTGATGCATCGCAAGG
>JBIIAP010000184.1:0-5604 GCA_044239855.1 Sediminibacterium sp.
TTTTGCGGCCCAACCACCGCTTATTCCGGAGCCAATAACAATTGCATCAAAATTTTGCTCTGCCATGATTATTATATGTTAAGAATTTAAAGAATTATATATCCGCCGATATGTTTCCTTTTTTTGGGAGACGCCAGCATGGCGTCTCTACGGTTTAATTACACATCGCAAATCTGAATTGCTTTTTTCAACGAACTTAATTTGTCTTCTGCAACCGGAATAAACTCCTGAGCAACATACCCTTTATAGCCGGTAGCAACAATTGCACGCATAATTGCCGGGTAATACAATTCCTGTGTTTCATCTATTTCATTACGACCAGGTACACCGGCAGTATGGTAATGTCCAAAATATTGATGGTGCTGTTGTATAGATCGTATTACGTCTCCCTCATTAATTTGCATGTGATAGATGTCGTACAATAATTTAAAATTAGGAGAACCCAATTGCTTGCAAAGTTCTATACCCCATGCCGATTTATCGCACATATAATCTTTATGATCAATTCTGCTGTTAAACAATTCCATGATAATTACCACACCACGTTTTTCTGCATGTGCCATAATTTTTTGTAGTCCGGTAACACAGTTTTTTAAACCAACCATATCATCCATTCCATTTCTGTTTCCGCTGAAACAAATTAAGTTCTTGTACCCGGCATCAGCAACTAAATCAATGTGCTTAGTGTAATTTTCAATGAGTGTTGCATGGTATTGCGGATCGTTCCATCCTTTAACCAAACTGATTTCGGCACCATTACACATGCTGGAATCCAAACCATATTTTTTTAAGGTATCCCATCCTGCAGGGCCTACTAAATCAATGGCAGTAATACCCATTTTTTTTGCAGCAATGCATAACTCTTCTAAACTTAATCCATCAAAACACCATTTGCATACGCTGTGATTGATGTTACCTTTTAATTTTTTAATACTTTCCATAGTAGAGGATGCAACGCAGGGAATGAATGGTGTAGCCGCAACTACAGCAGAACCGGCGAGTATTTGCTTGATTATTTTTCTTCTGTTAGATGGCTGTTTCATTTGTATAATTTATTTTGAATTTTTACTTTTTACTTTTTAAGACGCCAGCATGTCGTCGCTACGTTTTACTTTTTTGACTTTTGATTTTTGATTTTTGACTTTTATATTTGAACACTAAATATAATATTTGTTGCGTATAAAACAGACGACTTTTTAAAAAAGAGCAGTAGATTCCACAATTATTTTTTACTTTTAAAGCAATCATACAAATATTAAAAACTCAATACAATGGGAAGAAAATTACGAATGGGCATGGTAGGTGGAGGAAAAGACGCATTTATTGGCGCTATTCACCGTTTTGCTGCTAATATGGATGGAATGATTGAATTAGTTTGTGGCGCTTTAAGCATTAATCCCACTATTGCACAAGAATCGGGTGAACTGCTTTTTTTACCCAAAGACAGAATCTACCTCACTTTTGAAGAAATGATTACCAAAGAAGCTGCTTTACCAGCTGATCAACGGATGGATTTTGTTACGATTGTTACGCCCAACTTTGCACACTTTGCACCCGCAATGATGGCATTGGAAAATGGTTTTAATGTAGTGATTGAAAAACCCATCACTTTTACTTTGGATGAAGCCAAACAGTTGAAAGCTAAATTACAGGAAACCGGATTAATACTTTGTTTAACGCATACCTACTCCGGCTACCCAATGGTTAAGCAGGCAAAAGCAATGGTAGCTGATAATGTTTTGGGTAAAATCAGAAAGGTATGGGTAGAGTATCCGCAAGGCTGGTTAAGTAAATTAAGCGAGAGAGAAGGTAATGCTCAAGCCGCCTGGAGAACTGATCCAAAAAAATCGGGCAAAAGCGGCTGTATGGGTGATATTGGTACGCACGCAGCGCACCTGGCGGAGTATATTACCGGAGCTAAAATTACCCAACTTTGTGCCGACCTTAATACCATGGTAGAAGGTAGGATGTTAGATGATGATGGCAGTGTGTTACTTCGTTTCGATAATGGCGCAGCCGGTGTATTAATGGCTTCTCAAGTTGCTGCCGGTGAAGAAAATGCTTTGAAAATAAGGGTTTACGGAGAAAAAGGTGGATTAGAGTGGGCGCAGATGGAACCTAATACGCTATTGGTAAAATGGTTAGATCAACCTACACAAATATTAAGAGCCGGCGGTAATTATACCGACAGACTTTCTACTTATGCAACAGGTAACTGCCGCACTCCGGGTGGACATCCGGAAGGTTATTTAGAGGCATTTGCTAATATCTATAAAAACTTTGCTACTACACTTACTGCTAAAATGAATGGAGAAACTCCTGCTAAAGAAGCATTAGATTTTCCTACAGTGGAAGACGGTATTCGTGGAATGGCGTTTATTGATAATGTAGTGGCTTCTGCACAATCAGATGTAAAGTGGACTACTTACACTATTTAACTAAAGCATGTATCCAATAAAATTTGAATCAATATTATGACAAACATACAAGGACCAGGTATATTTTTAGCTCAATTTATGGGCGATACTGCCCCTTTTAATTCATTGGACAGCATCTGCAAATGGGCAGCCTCATTGGGTTTTACCGGTGTGCAAATTCCTTCCTGGGATGCAAGATGCATTGATTTGCAAAAAGCTGCAGAGAGTAAAACCTATGCAGATGAAATCAGGGGGATAGTAGAATCTGCCGGATTAAAAATTACCGAACTATCTACGCACTTACAAGGTCAGCTGGTTGCCGTAAATCCGGCTTACGATGCTTTATTTGATGGGTTTGCACCGGAAAACTTACGTGGCAACGCAAAAGCCAGAACCGAATGGGCAATACAACAATTGAAGTATGCAGCAAAAGCATCTTCCAACCTTGGCTTAAATGCACATGCTACTTTTAGCGGCGCTTTACTATGGCAAACAGTATATCCATGGCCACAACGCCCTGCCGGATTGGTGGAAACAGGTTTTACAGAATTAGCCAACAGATGGTTGCCCATATTAAATGTGTTCGATGAAAATGGAGTAGACCTTTGCTATGAAATTCATCCCGGTGAAGATTTACACGATGGCGTTACCTATGAAATGTTTTTAGATAAGGTTAATCACCATAAACGGGCTTGCCTGTTATACGATCCATCGCATTTTGTTTTGCAATGCCTCGATTATAAAGCATACATTGACCACTATCATGAGCGCATAAAAATGTTTCATGTAAAAGATGCAGAATTTAACCCTACGGGTAAGCAGGGTGTGTATGGTGGCTATCAGAGTTGGATGGAGCGTGCCGGTCGTTTCCGTTCTTTGGGAGACGGGCAGGTAGACTTTAAAGCTATTTTCAGTAAATTGGCTCAATACAACTATACCGGATGGGCTGTTATGGAATGGGAATGTGCTATTAAACACCCCGAAACAGGCGCTGCGGAAGGTGCTCCATTTATTAAAGAACACATCATACGCGTTACCGATAAAACATTTGATGATTTTGCCGGTACCGGCAGCGATGAGGCTTTTAATAAAAAACTACTCGGAATATAAAATCAAGGCTATTAAATGCCTAACTTAGAATCTTAAAACTTACGCTTTGAAAAAATATATTATTGTATTCGGAATGGCTGCTATTGCAGCCGCATGTGGAAATGATGCTCCAAAAACGGAAGAAAAAGCTGCACCAGCAACAAGTACCACCACATCAAATAGTTTAAGTAGCAACCCCGACTATCAAAAAGGACTGGAACTCATTGGTAAATCAGACTGCCTAACTTGTCATAAAGTGAAGGAAAAAAACATCGGACCGGCATACCAGGATGTTGCTAATAAGTATGAAAACAATGACGAAAACATCGCATTGCTTGCATCAAAAATTATTAAAGGCGGAAGTGGTGTTTGGGGCGCTATACCTATGACACCTCACCCTCAGATTTCTGAAGATGATGCCAAACAAATGGTTAAATACGTTCTTTTACTAAAAAAATAAACTACATGTATCCTATTATTACCGCAACAGTTCTATTTATCAATGCTTTGTTATTTTCTCCTGCAAAACCTAAGCCCGAAAAATGGGTTTCCTTATTTGATGGAAAAACTACCAAAGGATGGCATTCCTTCAAACAAACTACTGCAGGTGATGCATGGAAAGTAGAAGACGGGGCATTGCATTTAGATGCTACTGCAAAAAAGGCAAACCCTGCTTTAAAAGGCGGTGATTTAGTTTCAGATGCTGCATTTGAAAATTTTCACTTGAAGCTAGAGTGGAAGATTGCTCGCAATGGCAATAGTGGCATCATCTTTTTTGTGCAAGATGAGCCCACTAAATATGATTATGTTTGGTTTACCGGACCTGAAATGCAAGTGTTAGATACTGATGGCCATAGTGATGGTAAAATCTATAAACACAAAGCGGGTGATTTGTATGATTTAATTGCGTCTACCAGTTTGGCTACTAAACCAGTAGGCGAATGGAATTTAGCTGAAATAGTTGTAGATCATGGCAAACTCAATTTTTATTTAAATGGAGTAAATGTTGTTTCAACCACTTACGGTGATGACAGTTGGAAAGCTATGATTGCAGGAAGTAAATTTAAAAACATGCCGGATTTTGGTAAATTTTTTACCGGGCATATTGCCTTACAAGATCATGGTGATGATGTATGGTATAGAAATATTGTTATCAAAAAATTATAACCAATGCAACTGCATAGCGATGAATATTACATGCAGCAGGCATTGAAAGAAGCACAATTAGCCTATGAGGCAGATGAGGTTCCCGTTGGCGCAATAGTGGTATTAAACAATACCATTATTGCCCGGGCTCATAACCAGGTTGAACTATTGAACGATTCAACCGCACATGCCGAAATTCTTGCACTTACTTCCGCTTATGCCGCTTTAGGCGCTAAATATTTACCCGAAGCCAGCTTATATGTCACCGTAGAACCTTGTATTATGTGTTGCGGCGCATTATACTGGGGCAAACTAGGCAAAGTAGTATATGGCGCTTCCGATGAAAAAAATGGCTATCGCCATCTCACCAAAGAAAATTGGCCCTTTCATCCTAAAACAGCATTAGTTAGCGGCATCATGGAAGCCGAATGCGCGTTTTTAATGAAGTCGTTTTTCAGGTCCAAAAGATAAAAATAATTGATGCCCATCATAGCAGCGACTGATAGTTGTCTTGGCTATCTCCTAAATTTTACGAATTAAGAAACAAAATAAGGCATTAACACTTGTTTGAATGCTTACAGCGTTAAATTTGCATATCAGTATTTTTTAAAAACTTAAACATTTCAATATGTCATTTACACTTGCACCGTTACCTTATGCACATGATGCTTTAGAACCACATATCGATACTACTACCATGCAAATTCACCATGGTAAGCACCATCAGGCTTATGTAGATAACCTAAATAAAGCGGTTGCCGGCACTCCTAATGAAGGAAAATCTTTAGAAGAGTTGGTAAAAGTAGCCGGAACTATTAGTCCCGCAGTTCGCAACAACGGTGGTGGTCATTGGAACCATACTTTTTTCTGGGAAAGTTTAGCTGCAAACGCAGGTGGTACTCCATCGGGCGATTTAGCTGCTGCAATTGATGCTGCTTTTGGAAGTTTTGAT
>JBIIAP010000024.1:0-17721 GCA_044239855.1 Sediminibacterium sp.
ACAGTTGCAATTGTAATATAGTCTGTGTTCGGGGTTAATTCATCTGTCGAAAATCCTTTCGTATCCGCTTTACCTCCTTCTATTGCGTAACGAATATAATATAGTTTGCTTTGCACTTCTTTAAAGATTACCTCTTCATCACTTAAAGCAGTTTTAGCTTTAACATCCCAGTTAATCATTCGTTTACCTCTGTAAATATGTCCTTTTTTATAGAGGTCGATGAAAACATTAATGACAGAATCATAATAATCCGCATCCATGGTGAAGGAGGTTCTATCCCAATCGAGACTACAACCCATTTTGCGGAGTTGTTGCAATATTATTCCTCCATATTTATCTTTCCATTCCCAGGCATATTCTAAGAATTCATCACGTGTTAATGAAGATTTAGCAATACCTCTTTCTCTGAGCATCGCTACTACTTTAGCTTCAGTAGCAATAGATGCGTGATCGGTTCCGGGAACCCAACATGCATTTTTGCCCTGCATTCGAGCACGGCGTATTAAAATATCTTGTATGGTATTATTTAAGCAATGCCCCATATGTAAAACGCCAGTAACATTGGGTGGGGGTATGACTACCGTGTATGGCTCACGCTCGTCCGGTGTACTCGCAAAGTAATTTTTAGACAGCCAATGCTCGTACCATTTAGACTCAATAGGGGTTGGAAGGTAATTTTTGCTTAATTCCATATTTGAAATTATAAGTAGTTAGTGCTTAATGCTTTAAAAATGCAAATTTAAGGAAAGGAAAGGAGGGTTTTAAATAAAAGGTTTAAGGATATTATGATAAAAGTTTATTCTGCATTATTAAATACTTATTTTCGGCTTTTAGAGTAGATTAAACTCGATTTTTTTAAAAATAAGAAGGATTCGCATGCAATATGCAATTGTAGATATAGAAACAACCGGTGGATTTCCCAGTCAGCATGGGATTACGGAAATTGCGATTGTATTGCATAATGGGAATGAAATTGAGGGTAAATATGAAACATTAATCAATCCACACCAGCCAATTCCGCCGTTTGTAGTTGGGATGACCGGGATATCTGATGCCATGGTTAGGGTAGCACCATCATTTAATGAGGTTGCTGATAGAATTTATAATCTGTTGAAAAACAGGGTATTTGTAGCACACAATGTGAATTTTGATTTCGGGTTTGTATATCATCATCTTCTATTGGCTGGTTTTGAGCTACAATCTCCCAAATTATGTACAATCAGGTTAAGTAGAAAAGCTTTTCCCGGATTCAGAAAATATGGTTTAGGACATTTGTGCAGAGAGTTGAATATTGATATTGAAAACAGGCATAGAGCTGGAGGTGATGCAGTTGCAACCGCAAAAGTGTTGGATCTTGTTTTGCAAAACAATGGGCAACGTTTGATAGCCGAAATGCTCAAAATAAATCTATAAACTCAACGAATAGTTTTAATTTGATAGATGGGTAAAAAAATCAAACAGACTAATTGCCATCTGAATCACTATAAAATATTAAACTAAAATTTTCTTATGTGATTAAATAAAATTTTAGTTTAAAGTTTCCTTACATTCGCTGCCTTTAAAATCAATAAAAAAAATTATGTCATTTGCTCCTATAATAGCTTCAAAGATTGGTATACGTGCTTCACAGGTAGAAACAGTTTTAGGTTTGTTACAAGAAGGATCTACTATACCTTTTATTGCTCGTTATCGAAAAGATAGTACAGGTAATTTAGATGAAGTACAGGTACAGCAAATTCAGGATGAACAGAAACTTTTAGTTGCATTTACTGAAAGAAAAACCTTTATTGAAAAAACGATCACAGAGCAAGGCAAAATGACCGAAGCTTTACAAGCAAAAATTGATTCGGCTAATACTTTACTTGAGCTAGAGGATATTTATTTGCCTTATAAGGTGAAAAGGAAAACTAAAGCTGTAATAGCACGAGAGAATGGGTTAGAACCATTATCTGTTTTTTTGTTGGAACAAACCGACAAACTACCGGACGTAGAAGCTGCAAAATATTTTAATGATAAAGTAACCAGTATAGAAGAGGCGCTTCAGGGGGCCAGAGACATTATTGCGGAGAATGTAAATGAGAATGCGGAAATTCGTGCAAAGCTTCGTAAGCACTTTGAAGACAGTGCTTCATTACAATGTAAAGTACTTACAGATAAAGAAACAGAAGCCATCAAATACAAGGATTATTTTGATTTTTCTGAACCTATCAATAAAATACCTTCTCATCGTATACTAGCCATATTACGGGGTTTTTTAGAAGGCTTTTTAAGAATGAATATTGCCCCTATTGAAGAAGATGCGATTGAAATTATTGAAGAACAATATATCAACGGTATGTCGCCTTCTTCTGATCAAATCAGGAAAGCTATAAAAGATGCTTACAGAAGATTATTGCAACCTAGTTTGGAAACAGAATGTAGAACGGTATTAAAGCAAAAAGCTGATGAAGAAGCTATTAATGTATTTGCAGAAAATCTTAGGCAGTTATTATTAGGAGCTCCACTTGGAAGTAAAAGAATTTTAGCCATAGATCCGGGTTATAGAACTGGCTGTAAAGTGGTTTGTTTAGATGAAAAAGGCGAACTGTTGATTACGGATCTAATATATGTGCATGAAAACAATCGGTTATTAGATAGTGAATATAAAATTAAAGAATTGGTTAAAAGATTTGACGTACAAGTATTTGCCATTGGGGATGGTACTGCTGGAAGAGAAACAGAGCAATTTATCAAAAAAATGAATTTAGGATTACCGGTGTTTTTGGTAAATGAAGACGGGGCTTCTGTTTATTCGGCTTCAGAAGTGGCTCGTGAAGAATTCCCTGATTATGATATTACTGTCAGAGGTTCTGTAAGTATTGGAAGAAGATTAATGGATCCGTTGGCTGAGCTGGTGAAAATAGATCCCAAAAGCATTGGGGTTGGACAGTACCAGCATGATGTAAATCAATTTCGATTAAAAGAAAAGCTAGATCAAACGGTAGTAAGTTGTGTGAATACGGTTGGTGTGAATTTAAATACTGCTAGTAAAAAATTATTGTCATACGTAAGTGGAATAACCGATTCAGTTGCGGAAAATATTATTCAACATCGAAAAACATTAAAGAAGTTTTCGAATAGAGAAGAGTTATTAAAAGTGCCCAGATTAGGTGCAAAAGCATATGAACAATGTGCGGGGTTCCTTCGGATACCGGATGCCATCCATCCATTAGATGCAAGTGCTGTGCATCCTGAAGCATATCCTATCGTAGAACAAATGGCGTCAGATTTAAATAAGACCGTTAAAGATTTAATTGGGAACGAACAACTATTAAAAACCATCGACACCAAAAAATATGTTACCGATCAAATTGGGGTATTGGCACTAAATGATATCATAAAAGAGTTACAAAAGCCAGGGCTTGATCCAAGAAGTGAATTAGAACAATTTGAATATGCCAATATTTATTCGATGGAGGATGTTAAAGTTGGTGATGTACTTCCGGGGCAAGTTACCAATCTTACAAGATTTGGTGCTTTTGTAGATATTGGTGTAAAGCAGGATGGATTAGTTCATATAAGTGAGATAGCCAATAAGTACATCACTGACCCTGGTGAAGTATTAAAATTAGGGCAAAAGGTGCAAGTGAAAGTATTGGAAGTAGATGTTGCCAGAAAACGAATTGCGCTTTCAATTAAGCAAACAGAAGCAGAAAGCAAAGCATCTGCAGCTAACACCAGGCCAATCACCAAACAGAGTGATGCTAAATTTTCTCAGCAAGGCTCAAAAAGTTCAAATCAACAAGAAGATTTAAGCACATTAAATGTTAGCGACGCCCTGCAGGCATTAAAAAAGAAGTTTGGGAAATAAAGTAAAATTATTCAGAATATGTATTTTTAGAAATTTGTAAGTTCAAGTAATAAGTGCAATTATACTGGTGCTACCTAAATTCCCTTTAAGAATGAAAGAGTGGGCATATGCCGGTTTTGGATTTGACTTTATTTTTGCAGGAATAAGTTTAGCCGTTGTAGATGGAATGAATGCGATGGTATTTTTTCCGGTATTTACGATGATTATCTTAGGGATTTCCTATTTCTATTACAATAAACTATATGTTACAAAGCCACAACAATAATGTTGTGGCTTTGTAGTATTGATTATCATATTTTGATATTTCCAATCAAGATGGACTTATTCAACTGACATAGTTTATCTTGATTTAATTCTTCTTTATATACTTTTCTAACCATTCGTATTGTTCCCAAAGCGTGTGTAAAATATTTTCTTTTCCTCTGTATCCGTGCGCTTCATACGGTAGGTAAACAAATCTTACCGTGCCTCCATTTCCCTTTATTGCAGCGAATAAGCGTTCACTATTTATCGGGAATGTGCCAGTATTGTCATCTGCTTCACCATGAATCAAAAGTATTGGCGTTTTAATTTTATCGGCATAACTGAACGGACTCATATCATGATAGAGTTGTGGTGCTTGCCAATATGTTCGATCTTCATTCTGAAACCCAAACGGAGTAAGCGTTCTATTATATGCACCGCTTCTAGCAATACCTGCTTTAAATAAATTGGTATGCGCTAATAAGTTGGCTGTCATAAATGCACCATAACTATGTCCGCCAACGGCTACTCTCTTTTTGTCTGCGATGCCTTTAATTGATAATTCATTAATTGCTGCTTCAGCGTTTAATTTTAATTGCTCAATAAAATTATCATTTGGTTTTTTGTCAGTATTTGCTGCAACAATTGGCATTTCTGCATTGTCTAAAATCGCATATCCTTGTGTAACATAGTAAATGGGTGATCCCCAACTAAGTGTTGTAAACCGGTCATTACTACCTCTAATTTGTGCTGCATCTGCTGCCGAGTTAAATTCTCTTGGATATGCCCAAATTAATAGAGGGAGCGGCCCATCTTTTTCTTTATTATATCCTTTCGGTAAATATAAGTCACCGGTTAAATCAACACCATCAGCTCTTTTGTATTTAATTTTCTCTTTGCTTACTCCTTCTAATGATGCGTAAGGGTTGGTAAAATTTGTAATTACCTTTTCTTTCGCACCATCCATTAAGCTTTTTATAAAATAATTGGGGGCATTCGTTTGAGATTCTTTTCTGGTAAGCAAAGTGAGCGTAGAAATGTCAATAACATCTGATACCAATTCAAAAACACCTTCCTGGCAGCGCCAAATTATTTCATTTTGTTTATTATTTAAATCAAACTTAGCAAGAAAAGGCAAATCGCCTTTTGGGGAAGAGCCCGTGGTATTATTCATTAATATCTTAGTACCATTTTCTATCGTAGCAATAACACTTCTACCGAATTTATTTTTAATGGTAACAGGAGTTCCGGGGTTATTGTAAGCATCTGTTTGGTTGCGTTCGTATAGTAACTCCATAGTTTGTGTTAAAGCGTTATAACGACTAACTCTAGTTAACTGTTTTGTTCTAGAAATTTCCTGCACTAGCGCAAGTGAAGCATCTCCCCAATTAGTACCAGCGTATCTCATTTTAGTTTTAAACAATTCCTTAGGTGTGCCTGTAAAAGGAGCATTTAAAGAAAATATGGCATCATGGAAAGGCACATCTTTTTTAATTAAGCCACTATCTAATGGCATTGCCCAGGTTATGGTTGCTGCTTCATCATCTTTCCAATCAAATCCTCTGGGAATATTCAGCGTATTATCGTACCCGGACGGTGTGCCTTCTGAGGACGGAAGATTAGCTAATATTTTAATCACATTACCCAATAGATCTGTAATGCTGATTATTGAAGAGAATCCATTTGCAGTAACTAAATATGAAAATGGTTTTTGCAATTGTTTAAGTAACAAATATTTTTTATCCGGAGAGCTTACAACACTGCTGATAATAGCAGATTTGCCAATATTTGTTTCTTTTCCATTTCTATTTTGAATAAGCTGTGCAGTAGCATAAAATTCAAAGATTTGTTCATCATACGGACTTTTGATTAAATCCTGATAGGTGGGGCTAGGAGCTGCTTTCCCTAAATTTTGTTGAATAGTTGGGCCCTTGGGTGTAATCGGACGCTTGGGTGCATTAGCTGCGGATTGCGTTGTTGCTTTGTACAAAATGGTATTGTCATCCATCCAGATATATGCCGCTCCTAATATGTTATTTACAGGCTTTTTGTTGATTTTTGTAGCTTTTTGAGTGGCAATGTCAATAACATATAAATCTACTTGCGAACTGGTTGTATGGGTAAAAGCAATTTTAGTTTCAGATGGGCTCCAACTTACATTGCCCGCTAAAAGATTTACCGGCAGGTCTTTTATTTTATATTCTTTGTGTTCATTTATTTGCTTCAATATAAAATTATTGATAAAATTTTGTCTACTTAGTGAGAAATTGTTCGGGTTAAGTCTAAGTCCTGCGACTTTTAATTCAGGTTGTCCTAATTCTTCAACAGTAGGATATGAGTTGCGCTCACTTAAAAGCATCCAAGTTGCTTTTTCATTGATACTGACAGCAGGGGTGGGTTTGGCAAGCAGTAAGTCAGCAATGTCTTTTGGTGGAAGCTGGTAACTGGTTGCATTTTGAGCATAAATGGAATGAATGGCACCGTACAATAAAATACAGGCAATTAGTATAATTTTCTTTCGCATAGCAGGTTTTTAAAGCTTGATAAGTACTTCTAAAGTAACAATAAAACCATTTCGTTTTTCATCAATTTGATAAATGGGTAAAAAATATTTGCATTTGATCCTTTACAGTTGTAATTTTGTCCTGTAAATGAATTCAACTAAACACATACATCATCATTTCTTGCCGAATCGGTAGGCCATTGGTGTGTATGGATTATATACAAATCATTTAAGCTTACCGGTTGGTAGGCTTTTTTTATTTTAAGCATTATGAGTTACCAGGAAAACAACACCATTAAGTTAAAACTAGCCATTCAAAAGAGTGGCAGATTGTATGATGATTCCATCAAACTGTTAAAAGAATGCGGGATAGACATAAGTAACGGCATGAATAAGTTAAAGGCCGATGCCACTAATTTTCCACTGGAAGTGTTCTTTTTAAGAGATGATGATATTCCCCAATACGTGGAAGATGGGGTAGCTGATATTGGGTTTGTGGGGGAGAATGTGGTTTATGAAAAGAATAAAAAAGTAGTACTATCAGAGAAGCTTGGTTTTGGTAAATGTAGATTGAGTATTGCAACTCAAAGAAATGAAGAGTATACTAACGTAACTTATTTGCAGGGCAAAAAAATTGCAACCAGCTATCCGGTAATACTCGCTGATTTTTTAAGAAAGCATAATATTCAAGCAGAAATACATGAGATCAGTGGGAGTGTAGAGATTGCCCCTGGAATTGGATTAGCGGATGCGATTTGTGATTTGGTGAGTAGTGGGTCTACTTTATTTATGAATGGATTAAAGGAAACAGAAGTAATTCTTCAATCACAAGCAGTTCTGGTTAAAAATAATGCGCTTACTGCAGACAAGCAGCAATTATTAGATCGATTAATTTTTAGAATCGAATCAGTAAAAAGAGCAAAAAACAATAAATATGTTCTTTTAAATGCACCCAATAATAATCTTCAGCAAATTATAAATTTATTGCCCGGCATGAAAAGTCCAACTGTTCTTCCATTAGCTGAAGAGGGATGGAGCAGTGTGCATAGTGTATTAAATGAAAACGAATTTTGGGACATCATTGAACAACTTAAATCAGCAGGAGCCCAAGGAATATTGGTAGTGCCGATTGAAAAAATGATTATTTAGCATAGACTGTATTCATAAAAATGATTTTGAATAGGATGTTAATGGTAATTAAGTAAAAAATGATTCTTTTCAATTACGGCAATACCCTAAAATTTTAACGGCCTATTCCGTGTGACCCATAAAAGTCAATAAACAAAAGCACATGAAAATTATAAATAATCCAGCTGTAGATACTTGGGGAAATATATTATCTCGACCATCTTTCAATAATGACTCGCTCATAGAAAAAGTGGGAGTTGTATTAAATGAAGTCAGAGATAATGGCGATGTTGCTGTAAAGAAGTATACAAAATTATTTGATGGAATAGTGCTCGATAATTTCAGCGTTTCAGCTGCTGAAATAGAATCAGCAGCGCAACAAGTTTCCGCCGAACTTAAATCGGCCATTCAATTGGCTGCCAGGAACATTCAATTATTTCATGAAAAACAATTGTCTCCGGTTGAAGTGGTGGAAACTATGCCGGGTGTGAAATGTTGGAGAAAATCTGTTGGAATTGAAAAAGTAGGTCTTTATATCCCGGGAGGGACAGCGCCCTTATTTTCCACCATATTAATGCTCGGTATACCTGCTTCTATTGCAGGTTGTAAACAAATTGTTCTTTGTAGTCCTCCGGATAAAAATGGGCAATTAAATCCTGCAATTTTATATGCGGCAAATTTAGTAGGCATTTCAACTATATTTAAAATAGGGGGGGTACAAGCAATTGCTGCAATGGCTTATGGCACTGAATCGGTACCTCAGGTGCATAAAATTTTTGGTCCTGGTAACCAATATGTTACTTGTGCTAAAAAGCTTATACAACAGGAAGGTATTGCCATTGATATGCCAGCCGGCCCAAGTGAAGTTTGTGTAATAGCCGATGAAGAAGCTATTCCGGAATTTGTTGCTGCCGATTTGTTGAGTCAGGCAGAACATGGAACAGACAGCCAAGTATTATTAGTAAGTACCAATGAATCTGTTGTAAATGATATAATACAAGCGTTAGATAAACAATTACTTACACTTCCTAGAAAAGATATTGCGCTTCAATCATTAGAAAATAGTAAAGCAATAATTTTAAATAATTTGGAAGAAGCGGTTAAGTTGGTAAATGAGTATGCTGCCGAACATTTAATAATTGCTTGTAAAAATGATGAAGAAATTGCTGCTAAAATTATTAATGCCGGATCTATTTTTTTAGGTAATTATTCACCGGAAAGTATTGGAGATTATGCCAGTGGAACCAATCATACACTTCCTACTAATGGCTTTGCAAAAGCATACAGTGGCGTAAGTGTAGATAGTTTTGTTAAAAAAATAACTTACCAGAAAATTTCTAAAGAAGGATTAAATAACATCGGCAAAGCTGTGGAGTTAATGGCCGATGCAGAAGGGTTAGAAGCTCACAAAAGAGCGGTTAGCGTGCGACTAAAATCAATTGAATAAAGTAATTTAATACCTAATGATTTGACAGTAACAATGATTAATATAGAATCTCAAATTTGAAAATAGTTTAATTTATACCATGTCTTTCGATTTAAACAAATTAATCCGTCCAAATATTGCAAAGCTCGAAGCATACTCTTCTGCGCGTGACGAATTTAGTGGAGATGCTAAAGTGTTTTTGGATGCGAATGAGAATAGCCTTGGCTCCCCATCACTTAAGTGGTACAATCGTTATCCGGATCCCCATCAAAAAATAGTAAAAGATAAAATCGCAGTTATCAAGCGTATTCCGGCAGGAAATATTTTTTTGGGAAATGGATCAGATGAATGTATTGATATTATTTTCAGATGCTTTTGTGAACCAGGAAATGATAATGTGATTATTTGCCCCCCAACTTATGGAATGTATGAGGTGAGTGCAAATATCAACAATGTTGGTATAAAAAAAGTACCCTTATTAAATGATTTTCAGTTAGATCTCATACATCTAGAAAACGCCATTGATACAAACACTAAAATTGTTTGGATCTGTTCACCCAATAATCCCACTGGTAATTCTATAAACAGAGTAGACATTGAAATGGTTTTAAACAATTTTAATGGACTAGTTGTAATAGATGAGGCTTATATTAATTTTGCCAAGCAGAAAACTTTTGTTCAGGAATTGAGTGACTATCCGAATTTAATTGTATTGCAAACATTCAGTAAAGCATGGGGATTAGCAGGATTAAGGCTTGGAACAGCTTTTGCTTCTACTCCGATTATTGAAGTAATGGATCGGGTAAAACCTCCTTACAACATCAATCAGGCAACACAAGAGATTGCAACGAAAGCATTGGAGGAAATTGGTCAGGTGAACGACATGATTAAAATAATTGTAGACATGCGTGAGGCCCTGGCAGAGGTATTTTTGACAATGCCAACTGTTGAAAAAGTATATCCATCTGAGGCTAATTTTATATTAGTGAAAATAAAAGAAGCTAGAAAAATTTATGAGTTTCTGTTAACCAAGGGGATTGTCCTTAGAGATAGAAGTAATGTTGCTTTATGCGAAAATTGTCTTAGAATTACAATTGGTACGGAACAAGAAAACACATTATTAATTGATGCTATGCAAGAATGGTATCATTTGAATCCTTAATTTTATACTAATTAAAACTAATTTATGCGGATTATTTGCTTCACATTAATAACACTGTTCTATACTTCCTGTTTAGCTCAACAAACAGATGTAGTAATTAAAGTTCCTAATGAATTTTCAATTTCAACTGTTGCAAAAGATTTTGGACGTGTTCGTCATATTGCAGTAAACAGCAATGGTGATGTATACATGAAGTTAGAAAAGCTAAATAATGGCAAGGGTATAATTCGATTGCGTGATACCAATAAAGATGGTACAATGGATGATACGCTTAAATTTGGCAATTATGTTGGTACAGGGATTGCTTTAAAAGACGGCTATCTGTATGCTTCTTCCAACTCCGAAGTTTTTCGTTATAAGTTAGATAATCAGTTGAATAGTATTGACACAGAAAATCCTGAAAAAATCATTACGGGCTTGATCGACAAAAGACAGCATGCTTCTAAATCAATCACTTTAGACAATGCTGGTAATATTTATGTAAACATAGGCGCCCCCAGTAATGTTTGTCAAGAGCAAGATCGTCAAAAAGGGTCAAAGGGTATGATGCCATGCCCACTATTAGAAACAGCTGGTGGTATATGGCAATTTAAATCAAACAAGCTAAATCAATCTTATGCAGAAGGTGTTAGATATGCTACCGGAATTAGAAATTGTGTAGGTCTTGATTGGAATAATGAAGTAAATGAATTGTTCATCACGGCTCATGGAAGGGATATGTTGTTTCAAGATTACCCTGAATTATATGATCAGAAGAAAGGTGCCGAACTCCCATCTGAAACAATGTATATGGTGAAAAAGGGGGATGATTGTGGTTGGCCATATGTACATTGGGATCATTTTCAAAATAAAAAAATACTTAACCCCGAATATGGAGGAGATGGAAAGAAAACTGGTGCGGATAATGCCATCAACCCAATAGTAGGATTTCCAGGTCATATGGCTCCAAACGCTTTATTAATTTATACGGGTAATCAATTCCCCGTAAAGTATAAAAATGGCGCATTTGTTGCATTTCACGGAAGTTGGAATAGGGCTCCGGAGAACCAGGAAGGATTTTATGTAGTATTTGTTCCTATGAAAAACGGCAAGCCAACAGGTAATTGGGAGGTATTTGCCAATGGTTTCTCGGGCATAGATAAAGTAACCAATTTAAGCAATGCAAAACATCGTCCATGTGGATTGGCACAAGGCCCGGACGGATCAATTTATGTATCCGATGATGTAAAAGGATATGTATGGAAAATACAGTACAATCAATAAGCTTCCTGTTAAATGAAAAAAGGAATTATCACTTTAGGCTTACTTGTTCTAGTTGTTATAATTGTTCAGTCTCAGATTGGAGATGTTAAAACTAAAGCAAGTATTAATCGCGGAAAATTAGTGTACAATAAATATTGTCTTACTTGCCATCAAGCAGATGGGGGGGGCGTTCCAAGAATGAATCCTCCTTTAATCAAAACCGAATATGTAGCTTTAGATAAAGAGCGATTAATAGGTATTGTGTTAAAAGGGTTTAATCAACCTATTGAAATAAATGGAGAAGAATATTCAAATGTAATGGCATCCCATGCTTTCTTAACTGATCTGGAAGTTGCAGATGTATTAACTTATGTTAGAAATTCATTTGGTAATAAATATGCTGCTATTACACCGGCAGAGGTTAAATCAGTAAGGTCAAAAAAATAGTCATGCAAAGAGTTTTATTTATAGATAGAGATGGGGTGATTTTACAAGAACCCCCAAGTGATTTTCAGGTTGATAGTATTGCTAAAACCAGTTTTGTAAAAGGTGCAATTACGCAGCTTTCCCTAATTGCTGAAGATTTTGATTATTATAAAGTTATGGTGACTAATCAAGATGGATTAGGCACTGAAAGTTATCCTGAAAATGATTTTCATCCCTATCACGATTTAATGTTGCGGACATTGGCCGGGGAGGGTTTTGTATTTAATGAAATGATTATTGATAAAACTTTTGCCGCAGAAAACCAGCCTACACGTAAGCCAGGAACTGCTTTGCTCAACCATTTCATTAATAATGAGTCGTTTGACCTAATGCATTCATTTGTAATTGGAGACAGATGGAGTGATATTGAATTAGCTAAGAATTTAGGATGTAAAGCTATTTATTTAAAATCGGGGTTACATGAACTGACTGATGCGCAAATGGACATGTATAAGGATGTCATTGTTTTAGAAACATCCGATTGGAAAGACATATATTCTTTTCTCAAACTGGGCTTGAGAAAAGTACATCATGATAGAAATACAAATGAAACCAAAATTCATATAGAATTAAATTTAGATGGATCTGGAAAGTCATCGATCCAAACTGGAATTGGTTTTTTTGATCATATGTTAGACCAGATTGCCCGCCATGGTAAAATGGATTTAATCGTTCAGACTAACGGAGATTTGCATATAGATGAGCACCATACCATTGAGGATACCGGAATCGCATTAGGGGAGGCTTTTGCTATTGCTCTAAGTGATAAAAGAAGTATGGAACGGTATGGATTTGCTTTACCAATGGATGAAGCAGAAGCGAAAGTATTGATTGATTTTGGGGGTAGAAACTGGATAGTTTGGAATGCCGAATTTAAAAGGGAGAAAGTAGGAGAAATGCCTACAGAAATGTTTTTTCACTTTTTTAAATCATTCAGCGATGCTGCAAAATGTAATTTAAATATAGAATGTAAGGGCGATAATGAACATCATAAAATAGAAGCCATTTTTAAAGCTTTTGCTAAAGCTATAAAAATGGCTGTAAAAAGAGATCCGTTATCCAATTATTTGCCCTCTACCAAAGGGATGTTATAGTTTCGCTTGGCGTTTCCATGTATCGGTTCTGCCTATTATTGAAATGCCAATAAATCCTCTTAGTTCCAGCGTATTTTCATCTATCAATGTCACTTTACAACTGTAATCATTACCGGTATTTGGGTCATAAACGTTGCCTTCTTTCCAAGAATTCTCTTTGATGAACTTAAGGTTTCTTACATTAATTAAACCCAAAATTGGCCTGTTTTTCAATTTAACATCATCGTTTTTTACATCCGTACGTGGTTTTCCAGTTGCGGGATCATTGGGTTCTTTAAGCCATACTATTTTGCCAAAATAGCTGTCCCCCTGTTTATAAATTTGAACTAGTCCGTTGCCGCTACCCGGTTTCCACAACCCAATAATAGCATCTGGATTAGGTTTACTTGCTATTGCATTGGAGCAAATAAATAGTTGAAATACGAAATAAAATACCCAATAAAAGCTTTTTCGTTTCATAATAGTATTGTTTGAGTGTTTGTAAGCTGCAAATTATTAAAGTAACTGTATATATTTTGTCAAAGGGTAATATTTATTTGTTTTTAATTATTTTGTTATTTCCAGTATATTACCCATCTTTGTATAGTATGAAGTTAATAAATAAACATTGGTGGTGGCATAATGATTCCTTACTGGGGTTATAATGTCATTGCTGTATTTCAATGAATATAATTTTAAAGCCCCGGATTATGCCGGGGCTTTTTTATTTAAATAATTCGAACTTAATGCTATTATGAATAAAATAATTATCGAAACAGTTGGAAAGAAAATGCTCGGAGATATTTATACTCCGGTTAGTATTTATTTGCGTTTGAGGGATCGATACAGAGATACTATTTTACTAGAGAGTACAGATCACCATGCCGCTGAAAATAGTTATTCATTTATATGTATTAATGCAATAGCAGGAATGGAGATTTCTACATCAGAAAGTATTGAATTTAAGTTGCCCGGTAAAACTGCCGAACGTATTAATGTTGCTGATACAAAATTAGTTCCTGATATGCTTTGGAACTTTATGCAAAATTTTGAAGTAAATGATACAGCTGACAAAACATTGAAGTTTGCCCAGGGACTCTATGGCTACAGCAGCTTTGATGCAGTACAATTTTTTGATAAGGTAAAAATTACTGATAAATCAGCCTATAAAATCCCATTAATGCGATATAGGTTATATCAATATGTGATCGCATTTAATCATTATAAGGATGAATTATTTCTTTGTGAAAATAAAATAGACGGAATTGATTCAGATATTGCCGCTCTTGAATCACTAATTAAAAACAAAGATGTTCCGGTTTATCCATTTAAACTTATTGGAGAGGAACAGTCGAATATGACCAATGAGGCTTATTTGGATATGGTACGTAAGGGTATTAAGAGTTGTTTACGCGGGGATGTTTTTCAAATTGTATTAAGCCGTCGGTTTGAGCAGAAGTTTTCCGGAGATGAGTTTAATGTTTATAGGGCTTTAAGGAATATAAATCCTTCTCCGTATTTATTTTTCTTTGATTATGGCGAATATAAAATATTTGGATCATCACCGGAGTCACAACTGGTAATTCAAAACCAACAAGCAGTTGTTCATCCTATCGCCGGCACCTTTAAAAGAACCGGTGATGATAAAACAGATCGGGCAGAAGCAGAAAGGTTATTACTTGATGCTAAAGAAAATGCGGAACATGTTATGTTGGTAGATTTAGCCCGAAATGATTTGAGTAGAATTTGTACTGATGTTACTGTACAGCAATACCGACAAGTTCAATATTATAGTCATGTAATTCATTTGGTAAGTGAAGTAACAGGTAAAGTGAAAGCTCACCAGAACCCATTTGAGCTTTTTGCAAAAACATTTCCGGCAGGCACTTTAAGCGGTGCTCCTAAAATAAAAGCTTTAGAATTAATTGATTCATTTGAGCCAACCAATAGAAGCTATTATGGCGGTGGTATTGGTTTTATGGGGTTTGATGGAAGTTGTAATCAAGCAATTATGATTCGTACATTTTTATCACAACAAAACACATTGATTTGTCAAGCTGGTGCAGGCGTTGTTGCACTAAGTGTTCCTGAAAATGAGCTACAAGAAGTGAATAACAAATTAAATGCATTGAAATCTGCAGCTAAATCTGCGGAGTACATTCACTAAATTTTATTGAGTTTTATGAAAATATTAGTTTTTGATAATTATGATTCCTTTACCTATAACCTGGTACAACTTGTATCAAGGATTACTACAGGTTCGGTAGATGTATTTAGAAATGATGAATTGCCTTTAGAAAAAGTGGCCAATTACGATAAGATTATTTTATCGCCAGGCCCGGGAATACCCTCAGAAGCAGGCCTTTTGCTGCCTTTGATAAAGGCATACGCTGCTACTAAAAGTATATTGGGCGTATGTTTAGGGCATCAGGCAATTGGACAATCATTTGAAGGGGAACTGGTTAACTTGTCTAAAGTATATCATGGGATTGCAACCCCAATAAAAATAAAAAGTGAGGAATCCGGCATTAAAAGTTATTTATTCAACAACCTTCCTGAAGAATTGATTGTTGGAAGATATCATAGTTGGGTGGTGAGCGATAAAAATTTCCCTTCTGAGCTGGAAATTACCGCTCGAGATGAAAACGGATTTGTAATGGCACTTCAACATAAGAAATATGATGTACAGGGAGTACAATTTCATCCCGAAAGTGTGTTAACACCAATGGGAGAAACTATTCTTAACAATTGGTTGTTAAAATAAATAAGTCAATAAAATCAGGTACAGCATGAAAAAGATTTTGCAATACTTATTTGAACATAAAACGCTAACCAGGGAAAATGCAAGGGAGGTTTTATTGAACATATCAACAGGTCAATACAATGAATCTGAATTAGCGTCCTTTATTACAGTTTTTTTAATGCGCAGTATTACTATAGAGGAATTACAAGGGTTTAGTGATGCTTTGCTGGAATTATCTGTAAAGGTAAATCTAACAGGGGGTAAATTAATTGATATTGTAGGTACTGGGGGAGATGGAAAAAACTCTTTTAATATTTCAACATTGGCATGTTTTATTGTAGCAGGTGCTGGACAAAAAGTCACTAAACATGGGAACTATGGTGCTTCTACGATAAGTGGTTCTTCCAATGTAATGGAGCAGATTGGATATAAATTTAAAAATGATCATAGTTCATTACAAAAAGAACTAGATGTTGCTAATATTTGTTTTTTGCATGCACCATTATTTCATCCGGCATTAAAGTTAGTAGGACCCACTCGAAGAAATTTAGGTGTTCGTACTTTTTTTAACATGTTAGGTCCAATGGTTAATCCTGCTAAACCTCATTATCAATTGGTTGGGGTCTATAATTTAGAAATGGCAAGAATTTACAATTACCTATTGCAAGAAACAGGTAAATCATTCACCATAATTCATAGCCTAGATGGATATGATGAAATCTCATTAACCAATGATACAAAAGTTATTACCAATGAGGGTGAAAAAATTATGACACCCAATCAATTGGGTAAAAGAATAGTTGCTCAAGAAGAAATATATGGGGGTAACACTGTAGAGGAATCGGCCGAAATATTTATGAAAATCATAAAAGGGGAAGGTACTGCTTCACAAAATGCAGTTGTATTAGCCAATGCCGCAATGGCATTGTATGGTACAGGAGCTTATCCTGATTATGATTCAGCATTTGCTGCTGCAGTAGTAAGTTTAGAGAGCAAAAATGCATTTAAAGGATTAAATAAGTTGATTGAATTACAATAATCTTAATTAGATATTTTATAACTGAAAGGAATTGCTGTATCATGAATATTTTAGATAAAATTGTTGATCAAAAAAAGATTGAAGTTGTTGAAAGGAAACGGATTCGGTCTATTCTTGACTTAGAAAAAGAAAGTCTCTTTTCAAAAGAAAATTACTCGCTTACTTCTTTTATTGGTAATGACGCAAAGACGGGGATAATTGCAGAGTATAAAAGAAAATCACCTAGTAAAGGAATCATCAACCATCACTCTACAGTGGAAGAAGTAACTGCCGCATATGTAGCTAATGGGGCTTCTGGTTTATCTGTTTTAACTGATGAATTATTTTTTGGTGGAAGGATAGAAGATTTGGTAAAAGCAACAGTAAACAGTATTCCGCTGCTCCGTAAAGATTTTATGATTGATGAATATCAGTTAATTGAAGCAAAAGCCTTTGGTGCTGACGTTATCTTATTGATAGCAGCTTGTTTAACACCCGATGAAGTTAAACAAATGGCTTCAACTGCTAAAAATATAGGGTTAGAAGTATTGCTTGAAATACATAATGAACAAGAGTTGGATCATATATGTGAGGAAGTAGATTTTGTTGGGGTGAATAATAGAAACTTAAAAAATTTTGAAGTAAGCATCAATACTTCTTTACAATTGATCAATAAAATACCTACTACTAAAATAGCCATTGCAGAAAGTGGTATTAATAATGTAGATACAATCATCACCTTAAAAAAAGCCGGATTTAAAGGGTTTTTAATCGGGGAACATTTTATGAGAGAGAATGATCCTGCAAATGCATTTGCTGATTTTGTGAAACAATTAAATTCCAAACA
>JBIIAP010000025.1:0-17684 GCA_044239855.1 Sediminibacterium sp.
TTTCATAAATATCAACAAGTTCTCTTTGACTTTTTATAAAGCTAATTAATTCAGTCGATTGGTCAATGCGCACCTGATTTCCGCTTTCAAGCGAAAGTTCAAATTGATGATACCGAAGTGATAGATTGTGAAAATCTGCTAAGGGGGTTCCTAATTTTTCAGCAGGAAAGTCGGCCAAAAGTTTAGTGAATTTCCCGAATGCTTTAGCTGCTTCGTAGGCCTGCTTGGTATTTTGAACCGCATTAATGGAATGCGAATTTTGAATGAATGGAAATAACCGAAAATGACCATTTTGTTCCAAATAAGACATCTCTTTATTCAGTAATGTTTTTATGGGAGCAACAAAAAGGTATTCCGGATTTTTTTGCATTAAGTAGTCCGCAATTAATCTTATGTTGTTAGCAATTATTTCTGGCTTTTTGAAAATATTGGTATTGATTTTCTGTAATATGTAATCTTTATCAGCACCTCGTATATGCCAAGTTTGATTGATGAGACCATTATTGATTGATTCTAATGCTAATTCCTCTTTATTTAAGTCGTATTCTGCCAAAACTTTTTCTATCATATTTCGCTGATAATTGAACTGCTAAGTTACGAAGTTATGAATACAAGTATATATTGCAACGCGCAACCGATTGTCTTATTTAGCTTAAAATAAGCTGAAATTTAAAGGCACTTTGGGCGACTGACTGTTATATAGTTGTGAACTTTACTAAATTAGTTATTATGTACTATAAGTTGCCCTTCAATCAGCACATTATTATACATTGATAGCTCAGTAGTCTCCCCATTTTCCTTCCCAAATAATTCAAATAAAATTTCTGTAGCTTTTTTGGCTTGTTCATAAGGATACTGTTCAACAGATGCCAATGGAGGAAACTTAAGGTAGCTTGTAATGGGAAGATTGGCATAGCTAACAAAACAAAGATCATTGTTAATTTTCAGTTTCTTTTTCTTTGCATACTCAATGGCATCCAAAGCCACATAATCGTTAATAGTCACTATTGCAGTTGGAGGCTCCTTTAATTTTAACAATTTATCCATTGCTTTCCAAGTAGATTCTTGTGTCAGGTCACTGCTTACAAGTAGTGATAAATCAACTCCCACTTTTTTATCTTCCAATACTTTTAAATATGCATTTGTTCTTTCTTTACAAGAGCACATTATTTCTGGGCCATTAATAACACCAATTCTTTTGTGACCTCTCTGAATTAAAAATTCTATAGCCTGCTTGGTTCCGGAAGAAATATTTGACGACACTTTGTGTACTTCGGGTAAGTCTGGAACACGGTCAAAATACACTACAGGGATATTATAATTTTTTAAATTGGTAATATGCTGATAGTCTTCTGTTTGCTTTGAAATAGAAATGATTAATCCATCAATTCGATGATCTTTCATCGCTTTAACAATTTGCATTTCCTGGTCAAAATCATCATGGGATTGTCCAATCAGAACGCTATACTTGTTCTGCTTTGCCACATCTTCTATACCATTGATAGCCTGTGAAAAAAATTCTTCCTTGAGATTCGGTAAAATCACACCTATAGTATGTGTTTTTTGTTGTTTAAAAAATAGTGCCGTTTGGTTGGGTTCATAATTTAACTCTTTAGCTAATTCCTTAACCCTTGTAATTGTTCGCAATCCAATACTTGGATGATTATGTAAAGCCCTTGAAACAGTTGAAACCGAAAAGTTCAGTCGGTTTGCAATTTCTCTAAGTGTAGTTATTTTGTTACCCATAACAATATATATTTATACAAAAATCATTGAATGCTGTTGTACTAATTTTCGACATGCATTCTTTAAAATTACGCAACTGTTTGCGTAATTGCAAAAATTGATCTCTTTCCTCATTCATTAATTGACAAACTCCTTCACTAAAACTAAACTTACAAAGCTTAAGAGCTTTAAACTGTAAACACGACCTTTTTATTACGAATCGTATCTTTATCTAAATTATAAAATAAATAAAATGGAACTTAAAAATTCATTCATACACCATGTGTATTTTTGGCTTAAAAATCCGGATAGCAAGGAAGAGCTTCAACAACTAATTGCAGGGCTAGAAGCACTTAGTGCAGTGGAGCAACTTAAAATGCATCATATTGGATTGCCGGCTGCAACAGATAGGGCAGTAGTTGATAACACCTATGCAGTATCATGGTTAAATGTATTTGACTCATCAGAAGACCATGATATATACCAAACTCATCCGTTACACCTAAAATTCATTGCAGATTGTAAGCATCTTTGGGAAAAAGTAATTGTATATGATGCTGTACAATATTAATGAATACAAAGAAGGCTTCATTCATCAGAAGCCTTCTTTGTATTTTAAATATATTCAATTTGTTCATTGAATACTAAAGAGATAACTTTTCACTTGATACCTAGCAAGTTTCGCTGCATCCCCCCCTTTTTTTTAAAATAACTCATTCTCCCAACGCTCCTGTAATTGTTATTCCAACACTATTCCCATTCTTTTATTCATTAACCGGTAGTTAGTATCAAAGAGTACTTTAATGATATTTAATTTTAATTACATGTGATCTGTTCTAGTATACAATTTTATACTATTTGAAGATTTATTTTCTTATACAATAAAATAAATTCTCATAAAACAGCGTTTATGGTTTAAGCACTGCTGCTTTTGCATTGGTACTTGACAGATTTATAGTATAAAAAAATGAAAATTAATATAACAATGACCTTTTATAAATACACATTACTCTACTAAATGCTCTATAAAATGAACCAACATCAAACAAAAAGCCTACTTAAAATATCCCTACTGTTTTGGGTAGTTGCTATTATTGGTTTCTCTAAAATTGCTTTGGCAAATAAAAAACCGGAATATCCAAAGTTTTTTATTGCAAGATCAGTTTTAGATAGTTTGCAGAAATCGACTAATGACAGTGTTACTAACTCGATAACAGATAGTTTGCAAATTTCTATGATAGATAGTTTGCAAGTTTCTATTATAGATAGTTTACAAAGATTATTCTTCGATACCACGAAAAAGCCACTTGTAGAGGTAGAGGTGCAGCAACAGGAACCCCCGAGAAACATTATTTCTCCAAAGATTGAATTTAATCGATCAAATGAATCAGAAGATAAGTGGACGATGCTGGGTTTAAATAGGGCTCATTTTCAGGATTTTGGCGCTACCACTCAATTAGATACATGCCTAGGTTGTGGAAGTAAAAGAGAGTTGCTAGGTAGATCTAATATTTCTTTAGGAATCGGGTTTTATAAGAACTTTTCAAAAAAAATGGCTTTTAGTGCAGATGTAAGTATTAGTTATGGTTACGTTGCTAAAAAAACACCTGATCAACCTACTGATGTTATACAAGCTTGGTTCCCATCTCTACATACCGATTTATATTATCATTTATCAGACGGACGATTTCAACCATATGTATTTGCCGGTCTGCATGGCTCTAGCAGAGCAGGAAGCACGGCTGTTTCTACTCCGGTTGGATTTGGGGGACGTTACATGATCTTCAATGATCATGCAATGTTAACGGCCCAGGTGGGTTATGGGCTAGGATTAACTAATGCTGTAAGTAACAATGTTATTGCTTCTTGGGGCGTGTACATTAACATGTCTAAGAGCAAATCAAAGTCTTTGGTTGAAACACCTGATAAAATTCAATCTGCATATAGTGTTAATGATACTGATGGTGATGGTGTAGCAAATGATAAAGATAAATGTCCAACTGTTGCAGGATTAATTTCAAATGAAGGTTGCCCAGTTTCACTTTGCTTCTCTTGTGTTGGCAACAAACTTAACGACCGTGATTACGATGGCATAGCTGATGATAAAGATAAATGCCCAGATATATCAGGTCCTGTTACAAATCAGGGATGTCCTATAGACGATAAAGACGGTGATGGTGTTGTTGACGCTAAAGATAAATGTCCTTACGAATACGGCCCTCCAAGCAATGATGGATGCCCAATAAGTGATAGAGATGGCGACGGTATCATAGATAATAAAGATAGATGTCCTGATGTATTTGGTTCTGTATTAAATGAAGGTTGTCCTACTGGAAATATTAGTGGATCAATGTCTCAAAGCCTAACACCAGATCGAATAATTCCGGGTAAAAACGGTAATGATACAACGGTGTATGTAGTTTACTTCAATTTCAATCAGTATGATTTAGATATTTCATTTGCAGTGGTTAATCGTTTAAAAGATTACTTAAAGGCTAATACTGAATACAAATGTCAGTTAATCGGACATACTGATTTGGAAGGAGATACTGAGTACAACTTAAAATTATCCGCTAAACGTGTAGACATAGTTAGAAATTATTTCATGAGTTATTACATCGACAAATCAAGAATCTCAACTGGCTATTTCGGAAAACAACAACCTGCCATTAAAACAGTAGATAAAAATATTGGCTGGAGAAATAGAAGAGTAGAAGTAAGATTGTTTAAATGATTTTTTGATCAAATAATTAAAAAAAGCAACAATTAATTAATTGTTGCTTTTTTTAATTTCCGGTATATTTTTTTTATAATTTTATCAATTGCATCGTTTGATTATTACCAAGAAATTCTGCCACTAGTGTATAAGTACCACTTGGAAAGTTAGCACCAAATGTATAAGGAATATTAGAAAGACCTTGTAAGGTATGTACTAAATTCCCCGTTGTATTAAATATTCTTAGTTTTAAAAATATAGGTTGCCCTTGGTATTGAATGGAATTAACTGTGAAAAATGAGTTGGAAGGATTCGGAAAAACGGTTAACAATAGTTTGCCGCCAATTAATGGCGTATTAGGTGAAACCCGAATATTAATATCGTTCGATGACAAACATCCATTTACATCTTGTACATTCAATTTATACAATCCTGCCGTAATACCACTAAATATTCCTGAAGTTTGAAATCCTCCGGTATTTAATTGATACAAATAAGGTGGAACTCCACCAGATGCTGTGTTTATTAGTTGAGTGGTATCTGAAATATTTACGATGGTTGTATAACTATATTTTAGATTCAATTTATCAGGTTGTGTAATGATTACTTCAATACTATTAGATGTCCCTATTGAATCGGTAACTGTATAATTGTATTTTCCAACCGCTACTTTAAAAATTCCTGTTCCATTATGTGGCATGATGCCATCAGTTGATACTATAGTAACAGCAGCACTGTCCCCATAACATTTGATAGAATCTATGGTTGCTGATAAATTTAAAGGAAATTGTTTTTCTAGTATCCCTGCATCGGGCGCCCCAACTATTTTATTCCCAACAAAGTCATTAAGAAAGCCAACATTTGTTCCAATATTTATAGCCGGAGAACCTATTGGCAAATATAAGTTCCAATCGTTTGGATTAGTTGATGCGGTATCTGTAAATATTCTCTCAGCTTTAGTTAGGTACTCACTATTTGTAACTGCAAAGCCAAGGGTACCTCCTCTCAAAAAATAAACGTTATTGGTATGAATGATTCTTGTAGTATCCGCATTATTCCTTATAAAGTTAATGCCGGATGTATTCCAAAATATATTGTTTCGTATAATCACGGAATCAGGTTTACTGAAATCTCCAAACCATAATAATTCCCTTGCAGGGGCAAATTGTTTTTTAGTGTCAATGATTACATTATTTAATAATTGTGTGTTATTGGTAGCAATAAACATAATGGAATCATTGTGAAAAATTCCTAAAGTTCCGCAATTAATAATTTTATTGTAAGCTAAAATATTGTTATCAGCATGTCCATTTGTCTTACTACCTAACTCTAAAAAACCATTACAATCAATAGCAGTATTATACATGATTTTATTATTATTCATCTGTTGTCCAAATAACTCAACCACGCCTCCGTCATACCCAAAATCATAACTATTAGCCCAACAATCTTTTACTTTATTATGCATTACTTTGTTATCAGAGCTGCCAATCACAATGCCGGTGGCACCATAGTCATCTATCCCTCCAATTGTATTAACAACTATGCGAAGATTGTGGATGTAGTTATTTGAAATAGTTGTATTGTCTGAACCAATCCGCGGGGCAATTCCAATACCAACTAAAGATATGTCGCAGTTACGAATGGTACAATTGGGTGAATTTTCTAATATTATTCCGTAGGCTATTTTTGCAATAATAGCGTGATTAGACGTGTCCATTGTTTTATCAATGATTTTGAATCCATCAATATGAATATATTGTATATTTTTTAGCATGATAACAACACTTGTGCTATCGGTAAATTCAGGCATTCCGCCATTTCCATATGTCATATACACAATTGGATTATCTGATGTTCCCGATCCTTTTATGGTCAACCTTCCAAAATAAGTTTCTCCTCTTTTAAAAAAAACAGTATCGCCCGGTGCAAAAGATAAGGTAGTGTCATTTACTTGATTAATGGTTTTCCATGGATTGGTGATAGAGCCATCTGCAATGGATGAAACGGAAGATGGATTTACATAATAGTTGGTAGCATAAGTACATTTTACTCCGATAAATTGTACTGTAAATAATAATATAATTATCTTGTGTACAGGTTTTTTCATAATATATTTTTAATCTCAAATGTATTTTCAAGTGTTTTTCTAACTGATGATAGTCGTTGATATAACTAATGATTGATATCATATACGTAAGAAGGGTATACCTTTTTTTAATAAAATAATAAGCTATGATTGAAATTAAAAGAGTGAGCACTCTACTGGAGATAGAAGGAATAAAATCATTGCAGTCCTTAAATCTCAAAACAAATTTATCCAAAGAGGAAAGAATGTTGGAAGGTTTTCTGACTGCCGAATATTCAATAGATTTTTTAATACAAATGCATCAGACCGAGCCTTCTATTATCGCCAAGGATGGAGATAAAGTAGTCGGATATGCGTTAGCGACTACAAAATCGGTTCGGCGTCATCGAAAATTGCTGGAAAGTTTATTAGATATAATCAACACAAAAAAATAAATCACCTTCCATTGTATTTTGGTAATGAAATCTAGATAAATAAGTAGAGTAAAGCGTCAATTATTTTATCATTAATTTTAAAAATACATATATGTAAATAATTGATTATTAATAATTTAAATTCTCATTATTTTATTTCATTTTTTTTACTTATATTACCCCGTTATTAATGCTTAAACTCAACTACTTTTCAATAAATAAACAGCTGCATGAGAATTTTAAAACAATTTTTATTGACGATAATTGCGTGCTTTTTAATTGTCGTTGTATCAAAATCTCAGACTCCAAAATCCTTTAATTTTCAAGGAATTGCATTGGATAGTGCTGGTTTTGTAGTTTCTTCAAAACCTATAAAAATTAGATTTTCCTTATCTGCTGATAGCTTATTCGCTAAAGGTATCGGATTTCAGGAAGTACATACTACCAACACAGATAAATATGGACAATTTACAGTTGCCATTGGAACGGGTATTAGTACAATTGGTAATTTCTCAAAAATCACTTGGCATACTATGCCAACCAAAATATTCCTTAAAACAGAAATAGACATTAAATCAAATGGAATATTCATGAATGCAGGTGTGTCTCAGTTGCAGTCTGTTCCATTTGCTAACTATGCGCCCAATCCATTTATTTTTAAAGATACACTCTCCAATTTCGGTCTTGGGGAGGCTCTGTTCTCTAAAAATACTACAGGATTTCAAAATCACGCTGTTGGCCTTGCGTCGCTAAGAGACAACACAACCGGAAACAGAAATAATGCTTATGGAACATCTGCTTTAGCATTTAATACAACCGGACAAGCAAATTCAGGTTTCGGAAATTTCGCATTAAATAGTAATACTACGGGTAGTTTTAATGTAGGAGTTGGTAGGGGTGCCGGTTTGTCTAATAAAACAGGGAATAATAATACTGCAATTGGTACCAATGCATTATGGGTTAATACAAGTGGTTCTAATAATACTGTAATTGGTTTTTCTGCTGGTTATTCATTAGACAGTGGTTCTAATAATATTTTTATTGGGAATAATGCGGGCAATAACCCAAGCTTTAAATCTGTTAGTAACCGGCTTGCCATAGATGTAACCAATACAATGACCCCTTTGGTTTATGGCGAATTCGATAATAGAAAAGTAATTATTAATGGAGACCTACAATTGAACGGAGCTTTTTTAGGCAATGGCAATGGTGGTCTGATTAAAATCAACACCAATAACATTTTTTCAAGTGAAAGTGTTACCAGAACCAATGTAACTGCGGTTAACAACAATGGATATGGTTCTGAAGCATTGCATAATATTAAGTCCGGTAACGATAATGTTGCGGTTGGTTTTAGAAGTTCAAAAGAATTAGTATCAGGTGCAGGGAATGTATCGATAGGCACTTTTGCGCTGCAATTCAACAAAAGAAACAACAACAACATAGCTATTGGTCAATTTGCTATGTTCCAGGACTCTTCCAGTAGTGCCACGGTAGCTATCGGAAATAATGCGTTGTATAAAAACCAAGGACCTAATAATGTAGCCATCGGTAGTAATACCTTGGCAAAAAATACAGTAGGTGGTAGGAATGTAGCGATTGGAAGTGAAGTGTTATCCAACACTGATTCAAGTGGGTATAATACTGGTGTTGGTCATCAAGCTTTGCAAAAAAACACAAAAGGTTGGGCAAATACAGCAATTGGAAGCACTACATTGATGCTTAATACAACTGGTAGTGTAAATGTTGCAGTTGGTAGTGGTGCATTAGAATTAAATACAACAGGAGATGGCAATACCGCAGCAGGACTAGATGCATTGCACAGTAATATTTCAGCAGGAGACAACTCTGCATTTGGTAGAGAGGCACTTTATTCAAACAATGGCGTGGGAGTATATAATGCACCCGGTGGTATTTCTTGGAATAATGGAAGTAGCAATACCGCAATGGGGGCTAAGGCATTAAGGGCTAATACTTCCGGCAGTTTTAATACCGCTGTAGGGAGTAGTTCGCTGATGAAACAAACATCTTCTATTAATAACGTTGCAGTTGGTATTTCTGCGTTAGAAAATTTAATTGATAAAGGTGATAATACCGCTATTGGTGCATATGCTTTACAAGCCAATACAGTATGGGGTAATTTAGCAGTTGGATCTCATTCTTCAAGGAATAATACTACTGGTAGTGCGAATACTGCTATCGGTACTTTTTCTTTGGTTAATAATACCACTGGCTCTAACAATCTGGCAATAGGTTATGAAGCATTAAAGAGCAACAAAACTTTTTCAAACAAAATTGCAATTGGTGCTCGTGCATTGCAAAATGATAGCACCAGTAATAGTACAATCGCCATCGGATCCAATGCCTTACTAAATAATGTTGCTACAGGGAACCTTGCAATTGGTACTAATGCGCTGAATTTAAATACAACTGGTGCAGGTAATTTAGCCATCGGAATGAATTCATTATCCATGGTTACAACTAGTGGCGGTAATACAGCCGTAGGTAATATGACAATGACAAAAACTACTGGGGTAAGTAATACTACAGTTGGTGTTAATGGCTTATTAAACACTACAACCGGTGGTGGTAATACCGCAGTTGGAGCTTATGTAATGAGCGACAATACCATTGGTAATGCAAATACCGTAGTGGGGCATTTTGGCTTAAATAAAAATATTTCTGGGAATGCAAATACCGGTTTAGGAATAGATGTCTTAAGAAATAACAATTATGGAAGCGGTAATACTGCCGTGGGAGCAGCAGCACTTAGAGAAAATAATGTTGGTCAAAACAATGTGGCTATTGGTAATAATGCACTTCAAACATCAACAACTATGAGTAACACCGTAGCAGTTGGTGCATATGCACTTGCACTGTTAACTACCGGGGTGAATAACACAGCAGTGGGTGATGCCGCACTTTCAAAAACAACAATAGGAAATGAAAATACAGCTGTTGGTCAAAATACCCTTGGAAATAATACTGAAGGAACAAATAACACAGCTGTAGGTACGAATGTACTTGGTGCTAACACCACTGGTAATGAAAATACAGCAATAGGTAGAAGAGCAATGAATAACAATACCACCGGTACATTTAATACCGCCATTGGACAAGCAGCTCTTTATGGTAATCTTACAGGTGCCGGAAATACCGCTATAGGCCGTGTAACACTTAATAAATCTATTGCTGATGGTAATACCGGGGTTGGTGCAGCTGCTATGAATAATATTACAACCGGTAAAAGTAATACAGGTGTAGGGGAAGAGGTGTTGACAACTAATGTTACCGGAAATTACAATACAGCAATAGGATCTAAAGCTGATCTGCTTTCCAATAATTTATCTAATGCATCGGTAATTGGGTATAATGCAAAAGTTGAAACTTCCAATACAATGGTTTTGGGAAATACGGATGTAACTAAATGGGCATTTGGTATTCCAACTACTGCCGCAGGTAATGCTTTACAAGTAGGTAATTCATCTGCTAATGGTAATGGTGCATTTTTAACCAATGGTGGTACCTGGACCAACGCCTCTAGTAGAGATTTTAAAGACCAATTTGCAGATATTAATGGTGATGAATTGTTAGAGAAAGTCAATCAATTGAACATCCAAAAATGGAATTATAAAGGTACAGACGAATCACATATTGGACCTATTGCAGAAGAATTTAAGGAACTATTTGATGTAGGTGTAAAAGACGATAAAAAACACATTAGTACCATTGATGCTTCTGGTGTTGCACTTAAAGCAATTCAGGAGTTAAATAAAAAATTAGCAGAAAAAGACCGTAAAATCGGTCAAATGAGTAAAGAAAACCAGCAGCTATCAGATAGAATTGAAAAATTAGAAAAATTGGTCAATTCTTTAATTGAAAAAAAATAATTGATGCGAAAATATATTTTCATTATTCTGCTATTGACCCTATCTGCAAGTTTAACTGCTCAGTCAATTAAACGAAGCTCCATTGGCTTTTATGCTACTTCCTCAAATGGAGGTTTGTTGGGTACTTCCGGGCAGATTTCCAGTGGATATAGTAAAGACTCTAGTCAACAATATATGTTGGGATTTCAACAACCCATCTCTTTCCCTGTTAATACTCAAACCAATTATTTTAATGATACACTTCTTTGTCCCGATAATTTGCTGGTATTAAAAGCAACTAAAAATATCTTATATACATGGTATAAAAATGATACGATTATTTTGCAGGGAAGTAACGATAGTATCACAATTAATTCACCTGGGCTTTATAGATTCGAAGCCTCCGATGGTATTTTGAAATATGAATCGGGAAAGCCCATTGCAATAACACATGTAAATACATCTGCAGTTAAATCTGCAATTAAAGGGTTCAGTATCGACACTACTGTATGCTTTTTTGATACCATCAGTATTAATTCTGCAATCATAAGTGATGCATATAGATGGTCTACCTCAGATACTGCTAAATTTATAGTTGCATCCAAAGAAGGAACGATTTATCTCCAAAACGGAATAATGGCTTCAAAAAATAATTATTGTTTTTCAGATACTTCCGCTAAAATTAGATTGGTTAAAAACTTAGCGCCTATACCTTCAATTATCAGAGTAGCTGATGATTTAGTTAGTGAACAATCATTAAACTATAAGTGGTTTTTCAATAACATACTTCTTCCATCCGATACCATCAATACCCTAAAAATAAAAACTAAAGGACTATATCAGGTACAAACTAGTTTAGATAAATTCTGTTGGTCTAAATCACCTGATTATCTAGTTCAAATAGATCCGGTTTCTATTCTCCAAAAAGAGTTTCAGCTCTCAGCTTATCCTAATCCAACTACTGGTATATTTTATTTACAGTTGAAATTAGATAAACGATATAGTGGTATGGTTCAAATATTGATTTTAGATGCTTCTGGTAACTTAAAATGGAAGTATAATCACTTCGTATTTAATGACGCAAGTGTTCGTATTCCTTTTAATTTAATATTAAATAAAGGCGTTTATACGATTAATGTAAACTTAAACGGGTACAAATCAAAAGCAATTCAAATAATAGGATTATAACGTGAAAAAAATTATTGTATTATTATTCACTGCATACATTGTTACTGGTTGTAACAAGCAATATGTTGAAACCGACCCAGCTACTGGTCAGGAAACTAGTGCTTTATCAAATAATGCCTCCAGTATTTGCGATTTAATTGGGTTTCAACAAATTGATGGTTCAACCATATTTAACAAATTGTTGTTTACTAAGGATAGTGCAAAGCTGCCAGTTACGCTTGTTTATTTTGACAGTGTTAATCAAAAAACCGATAAGCTCATACGATTTACGTACTCTAATGGCATAGTTAATATTAATAATAACGAGTGGATGGCATTAGATCCTGTCTCAAAAAATATTACGAAGTACAATGTCAGACAATATTATGCTGACAGTACTTTCGATAATGAATTTTACGAGTATGTGTACAACGATTTAAACGAATTAGTCAATAAGTACACCTATTTAAATGGTACAAAAACTCCAGACTATATTACTAACTATCAATACGATAATAGTAAAAACCTGGTTAAGTGTGAACTTTTTTTAAGTGATGGAAAAACAAAACTTCTTCAAACAGATATTAAATACGATTTAAGCAAAACGATTAAACCATGGATTTATTTGTACGGTGATTCTTTTGAAAATTATTTGTATTTACAAGGATTTAATTTTGGCGTAAAACCTGTAAATCCTGTTGCTGAAATGACTACTGTAATTTTTGATGTTAATTCTGGTAATGTTTTTGATACCTGGAAAACAAGCTTTAATGCTTATGTTTTTTCTAAAGATAGTTATGTGTTACAAGTAAATAGCACCGGAGATCTTCAACAAGGTCTAGGACTATTTTTAGGAACAAACCGATTTAATTATGCATGTAATTAATCGCTAATTTGCAGATACTTAGCCACTATCTAGTAATGCAGGCCGGAAGTATTTTAGGGTTTTTAATCCTTAATTGTTTATGGATGCTATATTGGCCAAAGACAACTTCTATATCTCTTTTTGAAACTTTAAATTCATTTGACAAAAAATCAACCATAAAGTAAGTTGCCTTCCCTTCTGTAGGAGCCGCCGTAACACTTACTTTTAATTGATTCCCTTTTACTTTTCCAATCTTATTCATCTTCGCACCAGGAGTGCCTAAAATGTTTAACACTAAAACATCACCATCCCATTCATAAAATGAGTCCATATTTATTTTTTCTATGTTAAATGTACAATTCAATCAACTAGAAAAAAACTTTCAATTAATTAGTCTATTTGATTAGTAGGATATAAATTTGCATCAAATAAATATTTATGACTTCATCAAGTAATTGTCCGGTTGATTTGATGTTAATTATTGAAAATAGGACACGTGTAGTTGCATTAATGGCTGGTTTGTTGACTGTATCATTCCTGCTTACGCTCAATATACTCATTCCTACTTTTTTAGCGTCTTTTTTAGGACTCTTTATGAGTTGTTATATAATTGAATTTTATTATAAAATATTTAATTCTTCAAAATCCATCCATTGAAAAAACTAATTATTGGTTATCTTTTTACGCTCCTTCAAATTACGTTGTCAGCACAAGTGAGGAACTCATATAATGATGAAATAGATAAATGGTTTCAACAACGTTATACCGCGTTAAAAAAAGAAGATGGATGGCTTAATTTAGTGGGCTTATATTGGTTAGAACAAGGAAAAAATACTTTAGGTACAAATGAGCAGAATAAGCTGGTTTTTCCCAAAGATTTCGGTGTTCCTTTTGTAGGGTATGTTGAATTGATTAATAACAATGTCATTCTTGAAGTAAATAAAAACATTCCATTAAAAGTAAATGGGAAACAGCTCGAACATCCTGTTATCTTTTCTGTAGACTCAAATATAAATGCAACTGTTTCCTACAAGTCTTTTCACTGGCGGGTTATTAAACGAGAAGATAAAATCGGTATTAGATTAAGAAATAATAATGCTCCCTTGGTTAAAAATTTCAAATCGATCAATCGGTTTAAAACTGATGCTAACTGGAGAATAACTGCATCTTTTCAAGCCCCACTGTTCCCTTCAACGATACCAATTAAAAATGTAATTGGTCAAACCGTTCAAATGAAACTATTGGGAAAATTAATATTTACCATAGGAGGGAGAATTTATTCTTTAGATGCAGTAGAAGAAGGGGAAGAACTGTTTGTTATATTTGGTGACGCAACCAATAGCTCATCAACTTATGGTGCTGGTAGATTTTTATTGGTTGACAAACCCAATGCGGAAGGGAAAACTTTTATTGATTTTAACAAAGCATATAATCCACCTTGTGCTTTTACAAAGTTCGCAACCTGTCCCTTGCCTCCATTACAAAACATATTGCCAATTTCAGTAACAGCAGGAGAGAAGAAATATGGACATTAATTGTTAGTTGAGCTGTACAGCAGGAAAACGGTAATGTTGACTGTCATATACAAACAGTTCCTCTATTTCATAATCCCAATATTTATAAAGCGGAGATTTTACTAAAATCTGATCTGCTTTTTCCTTGTTAATTGTATTGAGTGTTATCCAGCTAGTCTGACTTTCCATACTAACTGCATAACTGTCTATAATACCTTTGTTGAGTAAATAATTGATGTATGTTCTATGAGCAGGCACAAGTGACATAAAATCATTGTCCATCGTAAATTTAATGATTGCCTGAAACTTTTTCATAGTAACGGTTTTATTCCCAGTTTAAACAATATTCATACGCACCCCGAATTTAATGGCAATTTGTCAATAAATACACTAAGTCAGACATTTTTTACGAAATTTAATGAATAATTATTTTGCTTAGAAATATACATCTTCAATAAAAAATATTTCTTTCACTTCATTGTTCTTAAGCTCTATTGCAATTACATCAAATTGTAAATATTTCCATTTTTGATGTTGATATTGATATGCACTTGCTGAATTTTTTAAATATTGCATTTTTTCTTTAGTAATACTTTCTTCCGGATGCCCGTATTTGAGTGAGTTCCTGGTTTTTACTTCCACAAAATGCAATAAGTTATTTTTAGATGCGATGATATCTACCTCATAATGTTTGTGGCGCCAATTTCGCGCCTCTATAATAAAATTATTTTTTTTTAAATAATCACTGGCTATCTCTTCACCCTTATCTCCGGTATCTTTATTTTTTAAATCCATATTTTATGCAAAATATTCATCTTTCAGTCGATATTTGCAAGTATAAATACCTGTTTTTCTTATTGAAAATAGCCATCAATAAGGGTTATCAATCTACCATCATATAAAAAATTTGATTTTGTTCGATTCATCAATCAATAAACCGATAATTATGAATAATATATATAAAATTAAAGGAGTTGTTCAACATTATGCCTGGGGGGGCTTTTCCTATATTCCCCAATTGTTGGGTGTAAATAATACCCAACATCAGCCTTTTGCAGAATATTGGATGGGAGCCCATGTCTCTGCACCTTCAATGGTTTTAGAAAATGAGAGCGAACAGCCATTAAATAAAATTATTCAGCAAAATCCCCTAGAAACATTAACCAAGGAAGTATTTAACCGTTTTGGCGAATTACCTTTTCTGTTTAAAGTATTGGATGTAAAGGAAATGCTTTCTATACAAGTACATCCCTCAAAAATAGAGGCAGAAAAAGGGTTTGATGCTGAAGAAGCTGCCGGTATCCCACTTAATGCAGCTAATAGAAATTATAAGGACCGAAATCATAAACCGGAAGTAATGGTTGCTTTGAGCGATTTTTGGCTACTACATGGCTTTAAGTTAAAAGACAATATCGAGCAAACATTACAACAAGTGCCAGAATTGAAAGCATTACTTCCATTATTCAAATCAACTGGTATTAAAGAGCTGTATCGGTTTGTGATGAATATGGAACAGCAAGAAGTAAACAATTTATTACTACCACTCATTAAACGGGAAATTCAATTAAAAGTCGAGGGAAAACTTTCCAAAGCCGATCCCGGTTGGTGGGCCTCTAAGCTTTTTGAAAATAAAGAGGTATCTGGTGATATCGATAAGGGTATCTTTTCTATTTATCTGTTCAATATTGTAAACATAAAACCCGGTGGAGCTATTTTTCAAAAAGCGGGAATTCCACATGCTTACCTGGAGGGGCAGAATATTGAATTAATGGCCAATAGTGATAACGTATTAAGAGCCGGATTAACCCCCAAATACATCGATGTGCCTGAGTTAATGAAACATACTTCTTTTGAAGAAGTCATTCCCGAAATAATGATTGGTATTCCAGTGATTGAGGGAGAGGTACGCTATCCCTGCCCTGTACCTGACTTTGGAATTAGTAAAATTGAATTAAATGCTGATCTTGAATACCATACAAAAGCCAATTCATTAGAAATATTAATAACTATAGAGGGTGAATTAACCATCAATGGAAACATTCCATCTGGAAAAGGAGAAGCCGTAGTGATTTTTCCCGGCGCGGACTATCAGCTAAAAACAAATACAAATGCGATCTTATTCAAAGCTTTTGTACCATTTTAATCACATTATTCACATAGTGGGTAAAATTGACAAATCACTTTAAATGGTTTAAGCGTATTTTTGATTTTAATTATAAATACGCTTCGAAAAAGCCATTCATAATAATTGCAAACCCATTGCAATTATCTATAGGCGATTTACAAGCGATTTTTAAAAAAAGATATAAATGAAAAATATAAATAAGAACTTGATCGCGGCTTTAGTTTTAATGATAGTTACTACTGCTTTGTATAGAGTTATTCCAGGTAGACCATTTGGCTTTGCGCCGCAAATTGCAGTTGCAATCTTTTCCGGTTCTATATTTATTAATAGTAAAAGAATCGCTTTTTTACTACCACTGCTTTCAATGCTGATTTCAGACGGTTTTTATCAGTTGTTGTATCTAAACGGCTGGACTGATATTCCTGGATTCTATGCCGGTCAATGGGAAAACTACCTATTGTTTGTTGGGCTAACTTGTTTTGGATTCCTTGTTCAATCCAACAAAATAATGTCTATATTTTCTGTTAGCTTAATCACTCCTTCAGCATATTTTTTGGTATCTAACACGATGGTATGGCTATTCGGTGGAGGGTATAATCGACCAAAAAATCTAAACGGATTCATTACATGCTTAGCAGATGGCATTCCATTTTATAAAAATAGCCTTTTAGCTACACTAATATTCAGCACAATTTTATTTGGCTCAATGGCCATATTTCATCGGGTAGTTAATAGAAGCAAGGCTGTTTAGTTAGTTGCCTGCAAACTATTCTTTATTCAATTCATATACTTCATCAATTAGTAGGTGTTTCCCATCCGCAGCTTGTGTGGCTAACTCGTCACATCTGTTATTCATGGGATTGTCGGCATGGCCTTTAACCCAAATAAAAGTGATTTTATATTTTTTTGATAATTCGTAATATTGAAGCCATAAGTCTTTGTTCTTCTTACCTCCGCTAAAACCGGTTCTGATCCAGTTGTTTAGCCACTTTTTTTGAACACTGTCTACAATATACCGGCTATCAGTATGAATGGTAACAGGTATGTCAGATTTAGTAAGCGTTTGTAATGCTACAATAACAGCCAATAATTCCATACGGTTATTGGTAGTTAATCTATATCCAGCTGAAATTTCTTTTCTTTTTTGCCCCCAAATTAATACAATACCATACCCCCCCGGACCAGGATTACCTCGTGCAGC
>JBIIAP010000026.1:0-17640 GCA_044239855.1 Sediminibacterium sp.
TAATGGAAGCTGCAAAAGGATAATATTATAATATGATTCTAGAAATATTAACACCCGAAAAAAAAATATTCAGCGGAGAAGTCTATGGTGTTCAACTACCAGGAATGAATGGCTTATTCGAAATACTGGATAAACATGCTCCAATGGTAAGTGCATTAGGAAAGGGTAATCTAAAAATTTTGGTAGATAAAAAGGATGCTGAAAATTATACCATTCAAAGCGGCTTTGTAGAAGTGCTGAATAATAAAACAACTGTTTTAGTTGAAGGTGCTGCAGCTTTGTAATACTCAGATGCTCAAATACTTATAAAAGAAGAAGCCACGAATTAATTCGTGGCTTCTTCTTTTATATACCATTACTTTTTATGTAGCAATGTTGAAAATAACAGGCAATTTTTCTGCTTAATGCAATTTTACCAAAACGCGCTCTTTACTTTTTAATTTCTACTTTTTACTTTTTAATTTAACTGCGGGTGGCTTGGGTAATTACCCATATAGGCATATTCGCCCCCCAATTTCTTTAAACTCTCTTTCCAAATTAAGTCTACCTCCGTTGAAAAAACCAAATCTGCATCTGTGTCAGAAACAATCCAACTTTTTTCTTTTAACTCATCATCTAATTGGCCTTCAGACCAACCACTGTAACCCACAAAAAAGCGAATATCTTTTTCGTCAATCTGTTTATTGCGGATTAAATCCAACACTTGCTCAAAATCCCCACCCCAATATATCCCATTTGAAAGCGCCGCACTCTCCTTAATTAACGCTCCTTTTCGGTGAATAAAGTGTAAGGAGGTTTTGGCAACTGGCCCGCCCTCATATACTGCGAATTTAACTCCGGATGCAGCATCAACTATATCTTCCAAAACAAACTCTAATCGCTTGTTTACAACAAAACCTATGGCTCCTTCCTTATTATATTCACACAATAATATAGTTGTTCTGATAAAGTTGGGATCTTGCAAAAAAGGATCCGACAATAAAATTTTGCCTTTTTCCGGATTCATAGTACTTCTAAGATAAGTAAAAATTGTTATTTGTTAAAATAAAATTCGTATTTCATTATTTTTACTTTCTGCTTAATTAAAAATTATATTTGTATTTACATGAAGAGAATATTTCCCGTTATAGTTGTATTAATTTCCCTGTCATTATTGGGGTTGATCATTTTGCAAGTATCCTGGTTTCAGAACTTATTGGAACTTACCAAAACACAACTCAACTCAAAAATAAATGATGCCGGATTTTCCGTTGCCACCGATTTAGGAAAAGCTACTCATTCCACTCAATTACTTAGATTAAACAGACGCAGCATTTTACCACTTCATTCTGACTTTCAATTCCCTTTTTTAAAAGCACCAACTGTTCAAGATAAATTTACTCCAAACGAAATAAATGATAAAATCCGAAAAGCATTTAATCGGTTGAATTTAAATAAACTAAAATTCGAATATGCTATTACCAATACGAACGATGATTATGAAATGATGTCGAATGGCTATGAACGTGAGTTCTGGGATACCATTAATAATAGAAGAGGTTATTACGCAATTCTACCCGAGAATATCGATATCGATAACAATGTAGTATTCGAAAAGCTCATCATAATAGTGCCCAACATCCAAAAGCAGGTTTGGCAATCATTGCGATGGATTATTACCGGCGCAATTGCATTTATGCTCATTATTATTGCTGCTTTTTATGTTACCATAAAAACATTACTCAACCAGAAAAAACTCAGTCAGATTAAGAGCGATTTCATCAACAACATGACCCATGAGTTCAAAACACCCATTGCTACAATATCTTTGGCAGTGGACGCACTTAGAAACGAAAAAGTACAAAACGATAAAGAAAAATCTGGATATTTTACTAAAATAATCAAAGAAGAAAATAGTCGCATGAACAAACATGTGGAAACCATCTTGCAAGCTGCATTTATGGAAAAGCAGGAATTAAACCTCAATTTGACTATTATTCATGTGAATGAAATGGTACCGCAAATAATGAATAATTACGAATTGCAACTAAAAGATAAAGGCGCTACTTTTCAACTTTTGCTCAATGCAAAGAATGATAAAATCAATGGAGATGAAGTACACTTCTCTAATCTATTGTCTAATCTCATTGATAATGCAATTAAATATTCCACAGAAAATCTATTAATCAAGATCTCTACACATAGTACCCGAAATTATTTAGTTATTCGCGTAGAAGACAATGGTATAGGTATGAACAAAGAAAGTACCAAGCGCATTTTCGAAAAATTCTACCGTGCACATACCGGAAACCTACATAACGTAAAAGGGTTTGGGTTAGGTATGAGTTATGTCAAAACCGTGATTGATGCACATAAAGGACGAATTTCAGTAGAAAGTATACTAGGAAAAGGTACTGCTTTTACCCTGGAAGTCCCTGTTGTTCAGGATTAAGGAGCCGTCTCCATAACTTAAAAATCTAAATGCATGATCCAATGCATACTGATAAATTTTTTTCCAGTCGTCACTAACCAACGCAGCTACCAGTAATAACAAAGTAGATTGCGGCTGATGAAAATTGGTGACCAATCCATTAATTATTTTAAATGAGTACCCTGGTGCGATGATAACTTGTGTTTTAGTGACTAATTTAGACAAGTTGTTTTGTTGCATCCAGGTTTGTAATCCGGTTAATGCATCTTTTGCTGATATTGAATTTAGCGGCTGCTCATATGGATCCCACTGATGAACAGTTAGTTTATCAGCTTCTATAAGAGGGTTCTGTAAAGTTTTAATACCTAACCAATATAAACTCTCTATTGTTCTTAATGAAGTGGTGCCTACCGCAATAATATTGTCGTCTAATTTGTTGATGATGCGCTGAATGGTTTCCATATCCACTTCTATAAACTCTGCATGCATTTCATGATCATTCATGGTAACTGCTTTAACTGGCTTGAAAGTTCCGGCACCAACATGTAAGGTTACGTTGGTAGTTGCTATATTTTTTTGTTGAAAAGAATCAAATATCTGATTGGTAAAATGCAAGCCTGCTGTTGGCGCAGCTACCGACCCATCATGTTTGGCATAAATTGTTTGATACCTTTCTTTATCGGATTGTTCAGTATCTCTGTTTAAATAGGGTGGCAGTGGTATGGAGCCCGCAATATGCAACAATTCAGCAAAATTAATGGCGGGTAAATTCCAACTCATTTCCAGAATAAAATAATCATTGAATTGTTCTATTTTTTTCGCTTCTATAACAATTGTCGTATTGTTATAATCTATACTGCATATAATGCTGCCTTCTTTCCATTTTTTGGCTCCGCCAACTAAGCATTTCCAATATACTTTTTCTTTTTGCTGCATCGCTAGGGTAATGTCTGCGTATCGGCTATCCGGCTCCAAACAAAACACTTCAATTAATCCTCCTGATGGCTTTTTAAATATTAATCGCGCCTCTATCACCCTGGTATTGTTAAATATTAGCAGACTATTCGCCGGTAGCTGTTCCGATAGATTTCGATAGGTATATTCACTAATTTGACCGGATTTATAAACCAAAAGCTTGCTCGAATCTCTCTCCGCCAAAGGATATTTAGCAATCCTACTTTCAGGTAATTCGTACGAAAATTCATGAATACTTAGTGTTGAAGGGTGTCTCATGCTTGTTATTATTGATTTTTAAGGGTTATCCACAGCAATTCACATGTTATACAGCTGCTTATTGCCCAAATTTTCATCAAATCTATGCTGGAATTGGTTCATAGCCATAGAATTATCTGTGGATAAATACACTACCCCAAAATCATGATTAAAAGTGGGAAAAAGTGTTATTTTGTGTCAACAAGTGGTAATCTTGAAAATATTTATTCACTAATGAACGGATTTCACGGAGAATATGAAGCTACAGTTGACGCAAAAGGGCGTTTTCTACTTCCGGGGGGACTGAAAAAGCAGTTGCCGGAAGGAGAAGGCCGTTTCATACTCAACCGTGGCTTCGAAAAATGTCTCACGCTTTATCCAATTAAAAGTTGGGAATTAATTATTGCCAAGATTAGCCAATTAAATGACTTTGATCCAAAAGTACGTCAATTCAGACGCCAGTTTTTAGGTGGAGCAACAGAAGTAGAACTGGATAGCGCCGGAAGATTATTATTGCCTTCTTCTTTAAAAGAGTTTGCAGATTTAACCAAAGACATTGTTGTAGCTGCTGCAATCGACCGTTTTGAAATATGGGACGCTACTAAATACAAACAACTTTTTGAAGATTTCTCCTCTGAAGCGTTCAGCAATTTGGCTCATGAGGTAATGAGTGGAGCAAATAAATCCGAAAACCCTGAAAAATCATAGTATGATAAAAATGCCAACTATAGATACAGGGTTATTTGCTTCGGATTATCATATCCCTGTACTCTTTCATGAAACCATTGACGCGTTGAATATCAAACCAGATGGCATATATGTAGATTGCACTTTTGGCGGGGGAGGACACAGCAAAGGAATTTTACAGCATCTCAATGAAAAAGGAAGAGTAATCGCTTTCGATCAGGATATGGATGCGCAAAACAATTTGCAGGATGATCAACGAATACTTTTTATCCCACAAAATTTTAGACATATTCAGCGGTTTTTAAGATTACACCAAATTCATCAAGTAGATGGTGTACTTGCCGATTTAGGGGTTAGTAGCCATCAGTTTGATGAAGGAGACCGAGGTTTCTCTATTCGATTTGCAGGGCCTTTAGATATGCGTATGGATCAACGTCAGGAACTAACTGCTGCATTAATCATTAAAACCTATACTGAATCACAGCTGCATAAACTTTTTGAACAATACGGTGAAGTTACCAATGCCAAAACATTGGCAAAGCATATTGTGCAGCAGAGAGCTCACTTGCCTTTTGCTAGTATCGAACAGTTTAAAGCATTAATTAGTCCGGTAGTAAAAGGCAATCCAAATAAATATTTAGCACAGGTTTTTCAGGCATTGCGAATGGAAGTAAATGATGAAATGGGCGCATTAAAAGAAATGTTATCACAATTAGCCGAAGTTGTAAAACCTGGTGGCAGAGTTGCTATTATAACATTCCATTCAATTGAAGACAGAATGGTTAAAACATTTTTTAAACTGGGAAGTTTCGAGGAACAACCCGAAAATCCATTTGCTACTTCAACAAAAAATGAAGTATTCCTTTTGGTAAACAAAAAACCAATTACAGCTACTGAGCAGGAGCTCAAGAGAAATAACAGGAGTAGAAGCGCTAAGTTAAGAGTAGCAGAAAGAATGAATTAATAGTATTGTAAAACAATGAATATAAATGGCTGAAACAGATAATAAACCGAATTCGATAAATATCCTGCGAGGGGTCTTCCGATATGAATGGATCTTAAAAAACATGGTGTTTTTTCTATTCCTTTCTCTCTTAGCGGTTATCTATATAGCAAATGGTCATTTGTCTGATAAAACTATTCGACAAATTAATGCCATTAACAATGAATTAAAAGAATTGCAGTACGTATATAAAACATTGAAAACAGAAGAAATGCAGAAAAGTGGAGAAGCGCAAATTGTTAAAGCAACAGCGCCACTGGGTTTGAAAGTAAGTAACGAAATGCCTGTTCGAATTAAATCGGATAAGTAAAAAAATGGAAGTAAAACGCGACATATTATGGAGAGTTTATCTCAGCTATTTGCTGATGATACTCGTATGCGTAGCCATATTTGGCAAAGCTATATTCATTCAACAAATTGAAGGGAGTAAATGGCGTAGCATGAGTGATAGTTTACACCAACGCATTCAGGAAATTGAGGCAGAAAGAGGAACCATCTATAGTGAAGACGGACAAATGCTCAGCACAAGTATACCGCAGTTTGATCTATTTATAGATTTTAGAGTTGCGGCACTAAGAGAAAAAAATGGACAACTTTTTAGGAAATATGTCGATTCCGTTGCAATGAGTTTATCTAAACTATTTAAAGATCAATCACCTGCTCAGTATAAATATTTATTACAACAAGGGTATAAAAATGCAGACGCTTATTTTCCCCTGAAGAAAAAAATATCTTATAGAGAATACGATCAGCTAAGAAATTTTCCACTTTTTAAAATGGGTAGATACAAAAGCGGACTCATTATAAATGAAAAAACAATCAGGTTAAATCCATATAACATGCTCGCTTTTAGAACTATTGGCCTTGCAAGAGATTCTAATAAAGTTGGATTGGAATTAACCTATGATAGCTTGTTAAAAGGCAGAAATGGGAAACAGTTGGTACGGTCTATCGCTGGCGGAGTAGGTGTGCCTGTAGATGATAATTATATGATTGAGCCCGAAACAGGAAAAGATATTGTAAGTACAATTGATGTTTTTATTCAGGACATAACAGAATCTGCATTAATGAAAATGATGCAAAAAAAGAATGCAGAACAGGGTTGTGCAATTGTAATGGAAACAAGTACAGGTAAAATCAAGGCAATTGCTAATCTGGGCAAAACAGGTCCTGCCACTTATTGGGAAAACCTAAATTACGCTGTATCCCCTTCAGAACCTGGTTCTACCTTTAAATTAGTTACCTTATTAGCATTATTGGAAGACAAAAAAATCAACTTAAATCAATCCGTTTTTTTAGAGAATGGTGTTTGGCAAGTAGCAGGAAACTTTGTAAAAGATTCGGAAGGTCACAATGAAAATAATGTTACCATAAAAAAAGCATTTGAATTGAGCTCTAATGTCGCAATGGCTAAATTGGCGTATGCTCATTATTCCAACAATCCGCGACAGTTTTTTAAACACATTGCTAATTTAAAATTAGACACTTTAACAGGTATTGATTTGATTGGTGAAAGAAGACCCTCATTTCATAAACCCGGAACTAAATTATATAATGCCTCTACAGTACCCTGGATGTCATTTGGGTATGGTATAGCAATTAGTCCATTACAAACTGCCATGTTGTATAACGCAATAGCAAATGATGGCACTATGCTGAAGCCTTATTTGGTGAGTAGCATAAAAGAAGAAGGTTTAGTATTAAGCGAGTATAGCCCTAAAGTAGTAGTTTCCAAAATATGTTCTGATGTTACACTTAAATTATTGAGAACTTGTTTGGAAGGAGTGTGCACCGATGGCACAGCTAAAGAGGTGTTTAAAAATGTGCCTTATAAAGTAGCCGGTAAAACCGGTACGGCAAAAGTAGCCGATGACAACAGAGGGTATACAACCAATAAATATCAATCATCTTTTGCCGGTTATTTTCCTGCCGATAATCCACAGTATACTTGCGTAGTGGTTATCCAAAACAATCCTTCTGAAAAAGATTATTATGGTGCAACAGTTGCTGCACCTGTGTTTAAAGAAATTTCTGATCGCCTCTATAGCACGTATATTAAAATAGCTAAAAATAGCTATGTTCAAATTAAAAAGAAAGATAGCTCCAATTTTCAATTTTCAGGTTACAAAGCAGATCTAGCCTATTTGTCAACGAAAATGCAAATTCCGTTTAAAGACTCTACAAAAGGTATCGATAGGTGGAGCTTCATACAAAATAATAATGAAAACTATTTACTTCAAAAAAAAGTGATAAGCGAAAATGCCATGCCAATTTTAAAAGGACTTTCATTAAAAGACGCAGTGTATTTATGTGAAGAAAAAGGATTGATAGTAAATGTTGCCGGACGAGGCCGATTGGTGTCGCAATCAGTGCTTCCGGGACAAGCTATTGCTAAAGGGCAATTAATTAATTTAACGTTTAACTGAACTAAATAAAATGGCACATATATTAAATCAAATAGTTCAATCAATTTCAATAAAGAAGCGTGTAGGCGATTTATCTATAGCTGTATCAACTATTGAAATAGATTCAAGGAAAGTTACTCAGGGTGCTGTATTCATTGCAATTAAAGGAGAATTGTCTGATGGTCATATATTTATTAATAAAGCAATTGAATTAGGCGCAGTTGCTATTGTTTGTGAAATAATGCCGGTTGAAATAAACCCGAAAGTTGCTTATGTATTGGTAAGTAACTCACAGGAAGCTGCTGCATTAATGGGGGTAGCTTTTTATAATGATCCTTCTTCAAAATTAAAATTAGTAGGGGTAACCGGCACTAATGGTAAAACAACTATTGCTACAGTTTTATTTAAGCTTTTCCGTAAGTTAGGGTATAGTTGCGGACTCATCAGCACTGTTCAAAATCAAATTAATGATAAAATAATACCTGCTACACATACCACTCCAGATGCCATAAGCTTAAATGCACTATTGCAACAAATGCTGGAGGAAGGTTGCTCTCATGTATTCATGGAATGCAGTAGCCACGCAATACATCAACATCGAATTACCGGATTAACCTTTACCGGAGCTTTGTTTAGCAACATCACTCATGATCATTTAGATTATCACAAAACTTTCGATGAATATATTCGGGTTAAAAAAAGCTTTTTTGATTACCTGCCGGCTACTGCGTTTGCTATTGCTAATGCGGATGATAAAAGAGGAGATATAATGTTGCAAAATACTATTGCAAAAAAATATTTCTATAGTCTAAAAACATTAGCATCTTTTAAAGGGAAGATGCTGGAAAACGCATTAACAGGTTTAGTGATGACGGTGAACGATCAAGAAGTTCATTTTAGATTGATTGGAGAATTTAATGCATATAACTTATTGGCAGTATATGGTGCCGCAATTTGTTTAGGAGAAAATAAAGACGAAGTGTTAACTGTATTAAGTGTATTGAGTGGTGCAGAAGGAAGATTTGATTATACAATTAGTAAAAATGGAGTAATTGGTATTGTGGATTATGCACATACGCCGGATGCATTAGAAAATGTATTGTCTACCATTAAAAAATTACGTAAAGGGCATGAACAAATTATCACTGTTGTAGGATGTGGAGGAGATAGAGATAAAAGCAAACGTCCGATAATGGCTCAAGCTGCTTGTGATTTAAGTGATCGGGTGATTCTAACAAGTGATAATCCAAGAACAGAAGATCCACAAGCAATTATAAACGACATGGAAACTGGTTTGTCCAGTGCCGCTAAAAGAAAGTATGTAACCATTATAGATAGAAAGGAAGCGATTTTGTCTGCAGTAGACCTTGCTAAAGCAGAAGATATAGTATTGGTGGCCGGAAAGGGACATGAAAAATATCAGGATATTAATGGAGTGAAATTTCCTTTCGATGACAAACTTATACTCGAAGAAGCTTTCAAAAAATTAAATCTTAAAAATAAATAAACATGCTATATCATTTATTCACATGGCTTAAACAGTCGTTCAATATACCCGGGGCAGGTTTGTTTCAATTTCTTACGTTCAGAATTGCAATAGCAATCCTTATGTCTTTGCTTATTGCAACTGTTTATGGTAAAAGAATCATACTTTTTTTACAGAAAAAACAAATTGGCGAGTCGGTAAGAGAATTAGGATTACAAGGTGAGCAGCAAAAAAAAGGTACGCCTACCATGGGTGGAATCATCATCTTACTCAGCATTTTAATCCCAACTTTATTATTTGCGAATCTAGAAAGAGTATATATACGATTAATGATTCTTTGTACTGTATGGTTGGGAATCATAGGCTTTTTAGATGATTATTTTAAAATACGTGCGCGAAAATCTGCACAATTGAAAGGAGAATCTTACAAGAAAAAAAATTCAGATGGCTTAGCAGGAATCTCTAAAATAATCGGGCAAGTGGGCTTAGGTATTATCATTGGCGCTACCTTATATTTTAGTAACGCTGTTACAGTTGAAAGGGAAGTGATTGGATCTGAAAGAAAAATATCTGTATTGCAACAAGGTGAACATTTTACAAAAGACACTTCAGTGATCATCCGACAAATGGATGGTATTGAGCGAAAATTCGTAAAAGTTAAAACACCTATTACTACAATTCCATTTGTAAAAAATCATGAATTCAATTACAGCAAATTACTTTCATGGATGGGAGAGGGCGCTGAAAAGTATACCTGGATTATTTATATATTGTTTGTTACACTAATTGTTACAGCCGTTAGTAATGGAGCTAATTTAACTGATGGATTAGATGGTCTGGCAGCAGGTGTTAGTGCGATCATTGGAGCAGGTCTAGGAATTTTTATTTATGTAAGTGGTAACTACAAATTTGCCGACTACCTCAATATCATGTACATCCCTAACCTCGGAGAGCTGTCAATTTTTGTAGGAGCATTTGTCGGCGCTTGTATCGGTTTCCTTTGGTATAATGCCTATCCTGCGCAAGTGTTTATGGGCGATACCGGAAGTTTGGCTTTGGGTGGTATTATTGCATCTTTAGCGATCATTGTTAGAAAAGAATGGTTGATACCAATTTTTTGTGGAGTTTTCTTAGTTGAAAACTTAAGCGTTATCATTCAGGTTAGTTATTTTAAGTATACAAAGAAAAAATATGGGGAAGGTCGGCGTGTTTTTCTGATGAGCCCATTACATCATCATTATCAAAAAAAAGGATTTCATGAAAGTAAAATCGCTGTTCGATTTTGGATCGTAACTATTTTATGTGTAGTGATGTCAATAATTACTTTAAAAATCAGATAGACTAAACGTGCAAAAAAAATTAATCATATTAGGTGGAGGGGAAAGTGGAGTTGGCGCAGCTATTTTAGCCAAGCAGCAAGGTTATGATGTTTTTCTCAGTGATGGTGGTCAATTAAAAGCTATCTATAAAAAAGATTTAGATAATCTTCAAATTGACTATGAAGAAGGATCTCATGATAAAGAGAGAATACTTGCAGCCGATGAAGTAGTAAAAAGTCCGGGTATACCAGAAAAAAATGAAATGGTTAAAGCCATTCGATCTAAAGGTATTCAAATTATTAGTGAAATAGAATTAGCATATCGACATAAAGGCAATAGTAAAATCATTGCTATAACAGGTAGTAATGGCAAAAGTACCACTACCTCTTTAATTTATCATATCTGTAAAACCGCAGAACTCGATTGTGCTTTAGTAGGAAACATAGGGTATTCATTTGCACGGCAAGTTGCAGAAAACCCCAAAGAATGGTACATAGCAGAAATAAGTTCTTTTCAACTTGATGATATAAAAGATTTTAGGGCAGAAGTTAGTATTCTGTTAAACATAACCGAAGATCACTTAGATAGGTATGATTATAAATTCGAAAATTATATTAATAGCAAATTTAAAATAGTTCAAAATCAAACAAAAAACGACTTCTTCATTTATAACGATGATGATGAAGTAATTACACAAAAAATTCCGTTACTAACCCTTTATACTAACCCATTACCATTCTCTATGAAACATGAAGTAAAAAAAGGAGGCAACATCAAAGGCGATCAAATGATGTTGCGTATCCAAGAAGAAAGAGTAAGCATGAGTATTTATGACTTTGCCTTAAAAGGTAAACATAATCAATGCAACACCATGGCCGCAGGTATTGCCGCTGCTACTATTGGTATTAGAAAAGAAAAAATCAGAGAAGCTGTAAAAAACTTTCACAGTTTAGAACATCGTATGGAATTTGTAGCAATGGTTCGGGGCGTTGAGTTTATCAACGATAGTAAAGCTACAAATGTAAACAGTACCTGGTATGCATTAGAAAGTATGGGTAAACCTACTATTCTGATTTTAGGCGGAACCGATAAGGGCAACGACTATTCATTAATTGCAGATTTAGTGAAAGAAAAAGTAAAAGCAATTATTTGTATGGGTCTCGATAATAAAAAAATAATAGATGCCTTTAAAGAAATTGTTCCGGTTATTGAAGAAGCCAATAGTGCAAAGCGTGCAGTACAAAAAGCATTTGGTGTTGCTGTAAAAGACGATGTTGTTTTATTAAGTCCAGCATGCGCCAGCTTTGATCTGTTTAAAAACTATGAAGATCGCGGTTTACAATTTAAAGAAGCAGTGAAAGAATTATAACATGGCCGATACAAACGATACGCTCTTTTCTCAAATACCTACAGTAGAAGGTATGAGAAGTCAACTGGTATATCGAACCAGGGGCGACAAGTATATTTGGGGCATAGTAGTAGTGTTATCTCTGATCTCAATTTTGGTTGTTTATAGTGCTACGGGATCATTGGCATATAAAATGTATAAAGGTAATGCCAATGTGTATTTATTTAAACAACTTTCATTTACGGTAATTGGTTTAATTGGTATCTATATATTACATAGAATTAATTATACTTTTTTTTCCCGGGTAGCAACATTATTGTTTTATATCTCTATACCATTGTTGATTTATACACTTGTATTCGGAGCAAAAATAAATGAAGGAAGCAGGTGGATTAAATTGCCAATTATTCATTTAACTGTGCAAACAAGTGATTTTGCTAAGTTGGCTTTATTTATGTATGTTTCTAAACTGCTCAGTAAAAAACAAGAGGTAATTAAAGATTTTAAAAAAGGATTTTTACCCATTGTATTTCCTGTGTTTTTAATTTGTGCATTAATTTTTCCAGCAAATTTATCGAATGCTTTGCTTACTGGCGCTACCTCCTTATTGCTAATGTTTATTGGTAGAGTGAGTTTTAAACATATTTTACTCACTGTAGTAGTGGCATTAATTCCAATTGGATTCATCGTGACTGTTGCAATGTTAACTTATGATGGAAAAGTAAAGGAGGATATTACTAAGCCAATCACAGCTGAAAAAATAAAATCTGTTGGTCGTGTTGGCACATGGATAAAGCGTGTTCAGGATTTTATGTACGCAGATGAATTGGAAACACCATACCAGGTTCAACAAGCAAAAATCGCCATTGCTAATGGTGGAATTCTGGTAGGACTAGGTCCTGGGAATAGTCAGCAAAGAAATTTCTTGCCACAGGCTTATAACGATTTTATTTATTCTATAATCATTGAAGAGTATGGATTGTTGGGTGGAGCTTTTATTCTATTTATTTATATGATATTCTTATTCAGATGCATCAGCATCTTTCGCCGTTGTCCGTATGCTTTTGGAGCATTCTTAGCATTGGGACTAAGTTTTACGTTGGTTATACAGGCACTTGCTAATATGGCTGTAAATGTAAATATAGTGCCGGTAACGGGGGTAACACTGCCTTTAGTTAGTATGGGGGGCAGCTCATTTTTATTTACCTGCGCCGCTATTGGTATTGTGTTGAGTGTTGCGCGCAATGTAGAACAAACAGAGGGGAAAGTATTACAAGAGCCAAATACAAAAACAGAAGACGTTTAACATTTTAAAAAGTTGAACAGTGACTGAAAAAACAAATCAAAATATTTACACCATGCTCAATGATGATAGCGCCTGTAACTTATCAGGGGTAAGTAAAAAGTTTATCATTGCTGGCGGAGGGACGGGGGGACATATATTTCCGGCAATTGCAATAGCAAACGCCATCAAAAAACAGATGCCTACAGCCGAGTTTTTATTTATTGGCGCTAAAGGTAAAATGGAAATGGAAAAAGTACCTATGGCTGGTTTTGCAATTGAAGGGTTAGATATTGCCGGTTTCAACAGAAAAAATATTTTTAAAAATATTAGTTTGCCATTTAAATTAATTAAAAGTTTTTTTCAGGTTAGAAATATTTTCAAAAAATTTAAACCCGATGCCGTAATTGGTGTTGGAGGGTATTCTTCCTTTCCTGTATTGCGCGTCGCGCAATCTAAAGGCATAAAGACTTTTATTCATGAGAGCAATTCTTTTGCAGGAAAATCTAATATATTACTGGGGAAAAAGGCTACTAAAATATTTGTAGCCACAAAAGGAATGGAACAATTTTTTCCATCCGAAAAAATATTTATTTCAGGTAATCCCATACGAAGTTCCATTGTAAACGAAAATTTCAGCAGCGCAAATGCCAATGCATTTTTTGGACTTCAAGATCAGCTGAAAACTATTTTAGTAATGGGTGGAAGTTTAGGCGCAACAAGTATTAATGATGCTATTCTAAATTCTCTGGATGAATTGGAGAAAAATAATTTACAATTAATATGGCAAACCGGTAAAACCAATGCATCAAAATATTTGACTGCGGCAGCCAACAAAAAAAACATTTGGGTTGGCGCATTCATTCAGGAAATTGAATATGGCTATGCGGCAGCAGATATAATTGTTAGCAGATCGGGCGCCATGGCTGTTAGTGAAATTTGCGTAGTAGCTAAACCCGCTATATTAGTTCCTTACCCTTATGCTGCAGAAGACCATCAAACTGCTAATGCTTTACAGCTGGTGAATGCAGAGGCTGCTGAAATGGTAGTGGATCACAACGCAAGTATTGAATTAGTTAGTAAAGTTATCGCACTTTCAAAAAACGAATCAAAACAGCAACTGTTCAAGCAAAATTTAAGTGGATTAGCAGTTGTTGACGCAGATAGGAAAATTGCTAAAGAGATTATTAATCAGGTTTTATGAATAAGTTAACTGAAATTAAAAATATTTATTTTATTGGCATTGGAGGAATTGGAATGAGTGCACTCGCTCGCTATTTTTTATCGAAAGGTGCTGTGGTAAGTGGCTATGATAAAACACCAACTAAATTAACTTCAAGCCTCGAGGCAGAAGGTATTCAAATTCATTATTCCGACGATATAAGTCTGGCCGATCTAAATGCCGATGTTGTTGTTTATACGCCTGCTATACCGGCTCATCATGCAGAGCTGATGTATTTTCGGGAGCACCAGTATACGGTTGTTAAAAGAAGCGATATTCTGCAATGGATTACAGAAAACTCATTTAATATTTGCGTGGCAGGTACCCATGGTAAAACTACGGTTACTTCTATGATTGCACATATACTCCGACACAGTAATTATGGTTGCAATGCCTTCTTAGGTGGAATTGCGGCAAACTATAATACTAATTTTTGGAGCCATGAAAGAAATGTAGTGGTTGTAGAAGCAGATGAATACGACCGAAGTTTTTTAAAACTGTTTCCTGATATCGCAGTAATCACCTCCATGGATCCAGATCATTTAGATATCTATGGAACTGCAGATGAAGTAGAAAATGCTTTTGTACAATTCTCCGAAAAAGTAAAACCCAATGGTTGTTTAGTAACCAAACATGGATTACCACGTACAGCTGATTTGAAGGCTACTCATCATTTCACCTATGATTATAAAAATGAAGCAGCAAGTGTATGTGTTAAAGAATTACAAGTAGTAAATGGAAGTTATCATTTTTCAGTGGTTAGTGCTCAATGGGTATTGAATGATATGGTGTTGCACATGGGAGGTTTACATAATCTCGATAATATTCTGGCCGCAATCACTATTGCCAAACATCTTGGGATTGAAGACCATAAAATCAGGTTGGCTGTTGAATCATTTAAAGGCGTAAAAAGAAGATTTGAATATGCCTTAAAATCCGAAAAACATGTATTGATTGATGATTATGCACATCATCCGGAAGAATTGAACGCATTGATTTCCGGGGTTCGAAGTATTTTCCCAAATGAAAAGTTGACCCTAGTTTTTCAGCCTCACTTATACAGCAGAACCAAAGACCAGGCAGACGGTTTTGCGAAAAGTTTAGATACTGCCGATGAAGTGCTGTTATTGCCTATTTATCCGGCCAGAGAATTGCCCGTTGAAGGGGTAAACAGTGAAATGCTATTAAATAAAATGACACTAAACAAAAAACAAATTATTCAAAAAGATGCTTTAATTGATTGGATGGGCATTCATAAGCCCGGATTACTAGTAATGGCAGGAGCAGGAGATATAGATGCAATGGTGCAAGTAGTGAAAAACATTTTGGATAAGTAAATGAATCAATCGCTAAACTGGAAGAAATTAGTTATTCGTATTTGCTGGATATTAACAGCAAGCGGTATCATTACGTTTTTTATTACAGGTAAACTTAGTAAGAATAAAAAAAAGTGCGCTGATATTAATATTGAAATATCTGGGGTAGATAAACATTTGTTTATTGATGAAAAAGATATAATAGAATTATTAACTGCCAACGGAAGTGTTATCGGAAAACCAATTCACTCACTTAAGCTTCGGGAAATGGAGGAGATAGTTGAACGAAATGAATGGGTTAAAAATGCCGAAATTTATTTCGATAACCAACAGGTTTTACAAATCAATATTGAAGAAAGACAGCCAATTGCCAGAATATTTCAAACAAACGGCAATTCGTTTTATTTAGATACCGCAGCTATAATATTACCATTAAGTAATAAAGTTGCCGCGCGTGTTCCTGTTTTTACGAGTTGCTCACTTCAGCAAACAAAAGATTCCATACTATTAAATCAAATAGTTAATTTAGCTCAATTCATTTCTTTGGATTCTTTTTTAAATGCACAAATTGCTCAAATAGATATTACCCCGAACAATAAATTTGAAATAATTCCGTTAATAGGCAATCATGTGGTTAGATTAGGGGATGCTTCCGATTTTGAAAAAAAATTAAACCGGTTAAGTATATTTTATAAAACCGCATGGATCAAGTATGGTATTAATAAATACCAAATATTGGATGTTCAATACAATAACCAGGTCATAGGAATAAAACGTGGTCAATGGAGTCAAACTCAAAGTCCTTTGATCGATTCTAGTGGTTATCGGAAAACGGATGCTCTTGTTTCAAAGCCTCCGACAGTGCATCCTAATCCTATTGTTGCTAAAGTGAAAACTGTTAGCAATAACGTTAAAAAAGTTACTGCCACTCCCAAAAAGGTAGTGGGAACTTCAAAAAATACCGTTTTACCAGTAAAAAAGGTAATTCCAATATCAACTCTCCCCAAACAGGCAAAAAAGCCAAAAACTTTAATGCCCAAAAACAATAAAACTATAAAAAAGCCGTTAAGAAGTTAAATAAAGTACGTTATGAATGACAATGAAGCACCCATCATTGTAGGATTGGACATTGGCACAACAAAAATTGCAGCTATTGCCGGTCGAAAAAATGAACATGGGAAATTAGAAATTTTGGGGTTTGGACGTGCCAGTAGTAATGGTGTAGAACATGGTTTGGTTCTGAATATAGACCAATCAATCAAAGCAATTCTAAGTGCATTGGAAAATTGTGCTAAAAGCAATCCTGATTTAGAAATATCTGAGGTATATGTTGGTATAGCGGGACATCATATTAAAAGTCTTCAAAATAGGGATCATATCGTAAGACATGAACCTGAATTGGAAATTCAGCGTTTCGAAATTGATCAGCTAATTAGTAACCAGCGTAAAATTTTTATACCAGCAGGCGATCAAATTATTGATGTAATTCCACAGGATTATTATGTAGATAGTAATCAGAATGTGAAAGATCCAGTAGGATATAATGGCGTAATTGTTGGCGCTAATTTCCATATTATTACCGGCGATAGAAATGCTATCAGAAATATATACAGAGCAGTTGAAAGAAGTGAGTTAAAAACAAAAGATTTAGTACTTCAGCCTTTGGCTTCTGCCAGTGCGGTAATGAGTGAGCATGATTTGGAAGCAGGCGTAGCTATTTTAGATATTGGTGGTGGTACCAGTGATTTAGCCGTTTTTTCTGAAGGTATATTAAAGCATACCGCTGTAATTCCATTTGGCGGTGGAAATATTACCAACGATATTAAAAAAGGGCTAGGGGTATTGCAAAGTCAGGCTGAAGCAATGAAAATTCAGTTTGGTAGTGCTTTGCCGGATCAAGCAAAAGCTAACGCGTTTATTACGATTCCGGGTTTAAGAGGAATGCCTACC
>JBIIAP010000185.1:0-5506 GCA_044239855.1 Sediminibacterium sp.
GTTAATAATACCGCCCTTTTTTCTACTATTGCTTTTAATATTGGCTCCAACCATTGACTTCCTGCTGTTTTTACCGGCTCTTCTACCTGTATTAATTGACGTTCCGATTTTCCAATAATCTTACTGATTCTATACCCTTCAATTACTTTATTAATAGCATTCTCAAACTGATCAAATAATTTACTACCACTTAACTGATGCAATAAAGCCGTTGAAAAATCTAATGCTGAAATTTCTTCCGTTGTAAGTGGAAACTCTTTTATGGTAAAGCCCGGTTGCGTGTAACAATAGCCTTCATGATATTTATTGTACTTAATTGGAGCGCCATATGTTTTTTTCATTTCTGATAAATCTTTATTGATCATCGATTCAGAAATCTTGGTCATCAATTGTTCTTCAATCTTTTCTTTTATATACTGCAGCTTAGGATATGATTTTAATGGGTTGGTTAAGCACCCATCAATAATACGAAAACGCAACATGGCATTCTTGTTCTTTGGCATAGATTTCGTTAATAAAAAGATAAAACAATTAATCCTTGGCTGTTTGCAAATAGGTTACAAGTTGCCTATATATACTTGCACCACTTCAATACACAGGGTATATGATTCTCGGGGGGGTGAGAAGAGTTGCCCTGTGCTATTGATTTATTTAAAATCCGTTGAATAAAATTAGTAATTATGCATAAATATTCCCAATTTGATTGAATATATACTTAACAACTAGATAAAGACATAACTCATTATCCGGCAGTTTTTCATCTTACAAGAAAAAAGAAATTGATCATCCCCTTTTATATAGGAAAAAACAGCAATGGTCATCGTCAAATGATTGATTTAGCAGACACTTCGGTGATGATGATTTCCTACAGCGAAGCGCATTCTTTACTAAACGCCTTTGCAGCAATTGATGCTGCCAACTATCCGTATAAAGACTTTAACTATATTATTGCCAACTCAAAAAACAGTTCCGCATGGATTACCAGTGATTGTCCTCATATTGTTTTTTGGAAAGATGAGCCTACCAACGGTTCCGTTGAATCAAGAGATAAGTTAATGAAATTGATTGGCAAGGAGATTTTGGGGAGAGAAAAAATCATGAAAAAAAAGCCATATAAAAGCTTTCGCGAGTATTTTCTCCTGAACGATTCGAATGAACAGCCGCTGTCTTATCGTTTTCTGCTGATTGATGATGTATGGGATTTGGTACGTGCAAAACCCAAAAGTTTGAGTCTGTTATTAATAAGAGTTCTATTGTACGGACCGGCTGTTGGCATTCATACCATTTTCGCCAGTAGTATTTCATACCGTAACCTACTACAAAATTTGGTAAACATTAATCCGGCCATACAACAGGTACTGCAAGCCAAATATGGCATTCCCGAACCCACCCAAATAAACTCCATGGGGCAAGAATTAATTTTTACCCCGGATGGGTTAATTTATTTTAAAAAAGATAGCAGGGCCGATTTGTTGAAGTTGTATTCTTAATGGGGTTGGTATATTAGTGTTTATAACTGAGCTTTTCCAAAGTTTTAGCGTGTTATAAAAAAAGACTATTAGGATCCATTTTCAAAAAATCTTCCCAAGAAAATCCTCCCTTGCCAATCAACAATACCTTTGTTGGATTGTATTTTTTTTGAAAAGCATCCATTCCTTTTGTTACAGATGCTTCACTACTTTTTACTTCAATGCCTATTAACTTACCCGCCTTTTCAATAACAAAATCAACTTCATGATTACCCTCCCTCCAATAATAAACTGAAAAATTTCTAGTGATGGATGTATTAATTAAATGCGCTCCAATGGCAGACTCAACCATTCTACCCCATTGTTTTGGCTGTTGAAGTATTTCTGAAAACGTTTCTGTACGCTGACTACTGATTAATGCTGTATTATACACTTGAAACTTTGGACTTGATGAACGTTTTCTTAAAACAGTGCCCGCATATTTTTCTATTCCGGTTAATAATCCGGATTCATTTAATAAATGTAAGTAATGCGCTAAAGTAGTGGTGTTACCGGCATCCTGCAATTGACCTAAAATCTTTGTGTAGGAAATAATTTGTCCTGAATAAATACAACCCAACTCAAATAATTTTTTCAATAAAGCCGGCTTATCTATACGAGTCATCATTAATATATCTTTGGATACACTTGTTTCAATAAGCGCTGTTTGTACATAATTTTTCCACCGTAATTCATCATTTATTAATGTAGCCGATCCCGGATATCCGCCAAACCAAACAAACTGTTCTGGCGTCCATCCAAATGCGGCATGCATTTCTGCATACGACCAATGGGTCATAAAAGTTGTTTCAAATCTACCGGCAAGGGATTCGGTTAAACCCATTTGCAACATCATTCTAGATGATCCCAATAAGATTACTTTTACTTCTTTTTGTTGTTTTGTATCCTCATCCCACAATGCTTTTACCGTTTCACTCCAATTGTTAATTTTTTGAATTTCATCTATAACCAGTAATACTTCTTTATTACCTCCCATCGTTTGCTTTAGTCTTACGGTTTCCCATTGTTGCCTTAACCAGGTTGCATTTGTAGCGCCAACAGCATCTGCAGATACAAAATGACTTTGCATTTTTAATTTGTCGATTAATTGATGAACCAAGGTGGTTTTTCCCACCTGTCGGGGTCCTAAAATAACTTGAATGAACTGACGAGGCTCTTTCAGTCTTGTCGTAAGGTGTTGTAAATGAATACGTTCGAACATATTTTTTAAATTACTCAATATATTGAGTAAAATTACTCAATATATTGAGTAAAATGAATTTTTGGGGTGATTTATTTAAAAAACCTGTTTATATGGTATTTTTAGGGGGTACAATCCCTTATTTTACTACGTTAATATCGCTTGTAATTCATCCATTTTTGCTTTTTCCGGCTTTGCTAAAAATATACCTGCTTCTTTTCCTTTTCTTACCCCTCTAACAAATAAATAAATTACCCCACCAAAATCATTGTCATAATTAAAGTTGGGTAAACACTGCGATAAATATTTGCTCGCTGCAAGGGTATATAAATGATATTGCAGATGGTAATTGTTTTCACTCATTGCGTCGGCAACTTTTTCTGCTGTATAGGCTTCAATATTGTCTCCTATATGATTCGATTTCCAATCGAGTAGGTAATATTTTTCATCCATTTTAAAGAACAAATCTATTTTACCATTCATAATACCTTCTAACTCGTCGTGGTTTTTAAGATGAAAGGGTACACTTGTGGTAGACAAGTTCATAATTTGTTGGGTACTAAATGGTTTCAAAGGAAAATCGAATTCCAATTCTGTTAACCGATTTTCCCATCCCAATTCCGCTAAGCTAAATGGTCTATTGGTTTCATTTAAATGATGTACTGGTATGGCTACCTGCATCACTTCTGCAAGCATGTCTACTATTTGATTTATATAGCTGCTGTTGGATACCGCACTTAATCTTGCCAATCCTTTTTCTACAATTTTTGGCCAGTATGTTGGGTTATTAAACGGTATGTTTTCAAAAATATAATGCAGCAGGTTTCCCGTATGTGCTCCTTTCCGTAATTCTTTAAAAATAAAATGATCGTATGGATCCTGAATTGATTCGTTTTGTTTTGGATAAGCGGGAATTGAATGCTCGGCACTTAATGCACTGTAACTGGTTTTTTTCCAATTGGGTTGCAATAATTTAAAGTTTTGTGCAATTGCATAGTTTAACACACGTTGATCATCCGTTTTCTTCAACCTGAATGTGGGGTTAATGGTAGGCGCAATCCATTTTTCCCACCCATCCCCCAACATCTCTGTTTCTTCATCGGCAGGCACCCCTAATGCTGCTAAAAACTTTTGTACGGTCGATTTGTCTTGCTTTGAATTGTCTACAAAAAGAAAACACTGCAATCTTGCTCGTGTTATCGCTACATAAAGTAAGCGCCTGTTTTCTTGTTCGTTTTGGGTGATTGTCCAATTTATTTCCTGCTCGGTAGCAATTTTTTTCACTGCATAATAATAGTCGCCATTTTGTGGGTTTCTATAATTAATGGTGTCATACGTACCTACCTCCGAATTAAAATCTAAAAACGGTGCTAATACTATGGTATATTCTAATCCTTTGCTTTTATGAATCGTGATGATTTTTACAGCGTCTTCATCGCTTTCTATGCGCTGTATAAATTCGTCTCCTTCTCCCGTATGTCCCTCGATGGCTTTTTTAAACCATTGAATTAACTCTTTCGGTTCATACTTTTTTAACTGTTCAATTTTATGAATAATTTCTATTAATTGAAAAGTGTTGGATATGATTCTTTCTGCATTGGCAACGTTTTCATTAAATAACCGTACGCTAAAATCTCTGTCGGCCAAAAATTGTTTCAGCATTACAAATGCACCTTTGGTATTCCAGCTATCCTGATACATTCTAAATTGTTGCAACAAATATTCATCATTGCTGGTCATTAATTTTTCTTTATCAAAACCGCCTGTTTGGGTTAGTAACGCTCTGTTTATATGACCGGGATTAATTTCATACACCGCTTCTAATACATACAAAATGTCTTTAGCTTCCTGAGAATCAAAAACTTTGGTATCATCTATAGTTATAGCAGGTATATTATAATTTGATAGCCATTTTTTAAGCGCACGTGCTTCTTTATTAGACCGAACTAAAATACCAATGTCTGAAAGTTTTACGCGATTTAATTGGCCTTTCCCCTCTATGGTATATAAATCGGGGGTTAATAGTTCCATAATTGTTGCAACAACCGAAACAAATATATCCATGTTTTTTTCGTGCGACGAAATAAGCAGGGGGGTAACGGGTTGGCCGTTTTTTAATACACGGCTTGGGTGATTAGATTGTGGCGCATTAACATGAATGTAGTCTATTAAATTATTTTGACTGCCAAAATAAAAGGTATCAAAATCGGGTTGCGGTTTAAAGAATCGGTTCATGGCGTATATATATGATTCCGATGATCTGTAATTCGTATTCATTCTATATACATTCATTACTTCGTTAGATGCACGCAAATAGGTATTGATATCTGCCTTACGGAATGCATATATCGATTGTTTGGGGTCACCTATATAAAACAACAAATGATCGGTTCCAAAGAGTTCATTAAATATTCCATATTGATGTTTATCGGTGTCTTGAAACTCGTCTATAAAAACCGCCTGATATTTGTTTCTTAAATTTTGTTTGAGTGTTTGGTTATTAGGGTTGTTAACTACTGCATCGTACAAATTATTAATCATGTCGTCATAAGAAAGCAGCCCTCTGCTGTTTTTTATTCGAATCATTTCCTGCTGTACATAATTAGCTGCAACTACAATACCCCAGTTCATTAGTTTTTGGAAAGAAGCGCTTAAATCTTTTTTGGTGGCTACCATTAACTTTGCTTGTGTAACAATGTTTTCGGAAAATATTTTGGAGGTATAAACATTGTCGCATTTTACTTGTATTACTGCTACCAACAAATCTATATCATTGCTTACTATTGCTTTTCCGTAG
>JBIIAP010000342.1:0-5446 GCA_044239855.1 Sediminibacterium sp.
GTTCTATTAGCAGGTGTTACAGTAGGTAAGATTTTAATGGTATCATACTTACAAGGCGTACTCATCATGTTACTAATGGTATCTATTGATTTAATACAATAGATATACATACCCGGTTTAGTTGGCATTGATGGTGGTATTGTAGTACAATTATTTCCTAAACTATCGCAATACAATATTTTACTACCCGATGGCACACTAGATGGCAATACTGTTGGTGCTATAGTTGCAGGATTGCTGGTGTCACCTGATGTATAGGTTCCATTAATTGGCGTTGGTGCTGTTGGAACAACAGGTTTTACCGCATTTACGATTACCAACAATGTTGCAGGGTCACCCACACATCCATTTAAACTTGGGGTAACAATAATATTACCAGAAGTGTCATTTGAATATGCTTGTATAGTGGTATTGATACTATTTGTACCCTGACCACTGTTGATGGTCCAGATACTAGGTGTATTCCATGTATAGGTGGCAAAAGTACTTTGTTGAACTACACTATACACTTCTGTACTACCTACTGTTGTAGCAGTTTTACCACTAATCACAGATGGTGCAGCAGGTTTTTCTAGAATTGTTATAAATATTGGGGCTTTGCTTCCTTCAACCCCATTTAAAGTTTGACTAATAAAATAAGTAAATACACCAACCGAATCAGTATTAGCCCTTGGCACATAAGTCAACGGAACGCTGTCTGTTAACGCAGTATACCAATTAAGCGTAGCACCAGCCGGTGTAGTTACATTAATTGCGTTCACTAAAGTACCCTGACAATAGGTTTGATCATCTAATACTACCACTCCCGGAGTAATGGTAATTGTATCGTATTTACATGGAGTACTGGTTAAACCAGAAATGGTATCTACTGCTTTAATACAATACACATATTTACCCGATGCAGTAGGCAATGCAGGAGCTGTATAGCTACAATTATTACCCAAACTATCACAATACAATACTTTACTTCCTGTAGAAAGATTGCTGTATAATCCACTGATATCTTTTGGATTGGCGGAATTACCAGACTGATATGTTCCATTAACAGGAGTTAATGTAGGCAAGATGTTGATGGTATCGTATTTACAAGGCGAACTGGTTAAATTAGTTACCGTATCGATTGATTTAATACAATACACATAAATGCCAGGGGTAGTTGGTAATGCAGGGGCAGTTGTAGTGCAATTATTACCCAATGAATCGCAATACAATATTTTACTACCAGATGGCACATTCGTAACTGTAGGTGCAATGGTTGTTGGATTACCTACAGCACCAGTTGTGAAAGTGCCATTGATTGGCGTTGGAGCAACCGGTGGTAATGACGATGCAGTTACGTTTAACGATACTACAGGAGTAGAACATGTATTGGTATTAGCAACTACAGTTATTGTACCACTGGTAGATCCTACCGTAACAGCAATATTATCTAATGATGAAGTACCGGTCCAGCCATTTGGTAATGTCCAAACATAACTGATGGCACCTGCTACAGGAGCAACTCTATACACTACAGTTGCACCAATTACTGGAGTTGTATTACCTATAATTGCTGTTGGTGTTGCCGGAACTACAGGTTCGTCATTTACTACTGCACTGGCAGATGAACTGATACATCCCACATTAGTTTTCACCGTTACATTGTAGGTTTGTCCGGCTACTACATTATTAAATATGCCGGTAGTATTGGTATAATCAGTACCATCAATACTGTATAACATACCGGTAATTAATGGCGCTGTTACAGTTATAGTAGCGGTATTTACAGAACAAGTTGGTTGTGTTATGGCAACAGTTGGCGTACTTGGAACAGCAGGTTGTGCAGTTACTAAAGTATTACTTACCGAACCGATACAACCATCAGCCGATTTAACCAATACAGGATAAACACCTGCAGCAAGATTGCTGAAGATGCCTGTGGTATTGGTAAATGCAACACTATCTATACTATAAGTATATCCTGCGCCCTTAGGAGCAGATACAGTAATTGTTCCAGTAGCTACAGTACAAGTAGGCTGTATAACTGCAACAGTAGCAGTTACAGGCACAACCGGAGCAACATCAATGATAACGGTAGAATCGCTACCAGTACAACCCAATGCGTTACTTACCGTTACTTTATATGTACCGGAAGCAACTCCATTAAATAGGGTACTAGCCTGGTAGTTGGTACCGCTTATACTATAAGTTAGATCTGATCCTGTTGGAGCAGTTATGGAAATAGTTCCTGTTGAAAGCGAACAAGTAGGTTGTGTTAAACTAATAGAAGGCTTAGCAGGCAATGCAGGTTGTGCATCTACTATTGCACTGGTTGAAGTGCTTGTACAACCTGTAGCTGTTTTCACAGATACTGCATAGGTTTTATTGGCAACCACATTGGTAAATATTCCGGTGGTATTGCTATAATCTATACTATCAATGCTGTATGATAAGCCTGTCATAACAGGCGCAGTAACTGTAAGCGTTGCGGTAGCGGTTGCGCAGGTTGGCTGAGTAACAGCAACTGTTGGAGCTACCGGTAATGCAGGCTGTGCATCTACCGAAACGCTTGTTGCGGTAGTCATACATCCGGCTGCAGTTTTAACCAATACAGGATAAGTACCTGCAGCTATATTATTAAATATACCAGTAGTATTGGTAAAGTTTACGCTATCTATACTATAGGTCATTCCGGCACCGGTAGGAGTTGTAACGGTAATAGTACCCGTTGCAACCGTACAAGTTGGCTGCGTAACGGTTACAGTTGCGGCGGCAGGTGTTAATGGTGCCGCAGCAATCACAACAATAGAATCTGCACTAACACATCCTAATGCATTGCTTACCATAACCCGATGGGTGCCAGGCGTTACGCCTATAAATAAAGTAGTGTCTTGATAGTTTAAACTATCAATGCTATAAATTAACCCTGTTCCAATTGGTGCAGTTACTTTAATAGTTCCTGTAGCAACATCACAAGTAGGTTGCGTAATAGTAACAAAAGGTTTAACAGGTCCTGCAGGTTGTGCAATTACCACCGCACTGGTATCTGTTGCACTGATACATCCGTTTGCAGATATTGCTTTCACTACATAGGTAGCATTAGCCGGCAATCCGGTAAACACCCCAGTTGCACTGGTATCAGTTCTTCCTACAATAAAGTATTTCTCCCCTTCTATTGAATTCTGCACAGTAATGGTAGCAGTAGCAACTGCACAGGTTGGTTGAGTAATTACAATAGCTGGTTTAGCTGGCAGAGGATTAACCACCACTTCAATGCTGTCGCTGGTTTTCTGACAACCATTGCCATCTGTTACTGATACGCTGTATTTGCCACTTGTATTGGCAGTGAATGTATTATTGGTGGCAGTATCAATTTCAATGCCGCTTAATTTCCACTGATAACTTAATGCCGCAGCTCCTGAAGCAGTAGCAGTAAGGGTTACAGGCGTTCCTGCACAAACCGTGCTGTTAGGTGTAGCTGCAATGGTTGCAGTTGGAAGTGCATTCACCGACACACTAACCGGACAAGTTTCTGAAGAGGTAGGTGTACCACTTACATCTCCTGTTACAATTACCTTGTAATACTTAGTTCCGTGGAATGCGGTTGCTGCATAGCTTACCACTAAAGTATCTTTATCAAATCCCGGAGCGGTAATATCCGTCCATCCGGTAGATCCGTCTGCACTAATTTGCCATTTATAAGTTGGGTTTGCGTAACTGGTAGGCGCTGTAACAGAAAGCGGAGTATTTTCACCTTCACAAACGCTGGTTCCACCACCAGTTCCGGTAACTGCTGCCAGCACTTTGGTAGCAATAGAACTATCGCTACAAGCTTCCGCATTCGTTATTTTAACTGAATAACCTCCGGCAAGGGTAACATGATAATTGTTTGCGCCGGTAGTGTCTGAAGCAGCACCTACGCTCACACCGTCTTTAAACCATTCATAGGTATTACCTGTACCGGCAGGAGCTGATAAGGTTTTTGTAGTTGCTCCACAAGTGAATGCTACCGCGGTTCCATTGGTAATAGAGGCTGTCGGAACCGGCGTTACAGTTAAAACATGCTCCGTACTTGGAGAACTAATACAACCACTTGCATTGGTAGTTACCACGGTATAGCTACCTGCTAATAATGCGTTGTATGTTTTATTGGTTGCTCCACCAATTAACACCGCGTCTTTATACCACTGATAAGTAGTTGCATCACTGCTGGTTAAGGTAACCGTTGTACCGGCACATACCGCAGCCGTAGCAGATGAGGTAATAGTTGGAGTTACAACACCTGCTGTTGGTGCGTTTACTACCGCACTTGCAGCACCACTTACACAACCCGCAGCAGATTTTACTGTTACGTTATAAGATGTGCTTGCGATAACCTCCGTAAATATACCATTGGTATTGCTGTAATCTGTTCCATTGATACTATACGTTAATCCATTACCAGTAGGTGCTGTAACTGTAATAGTTGCGGTTGCAACTGTACAAGTTGGCTGAACAATGGTAACGGTTGGTTTTTCCGGTGCAGCAGTAGGCGCTAAAATTGAAACAGATGTATCTGATCCAACACAACCATCGGCATTTTTTACTGTTACAGCATAGTTTGCTCCCGCAGCTACGCCTGTAAATATTCCTGTTGTATTGGTATAATCTGTTCCGTTAATACTATATGTTAAACCAGTACCGGTTGGTGCGGAAACTGTAATAGTTCCCGTAGGTAAGGTACAGGTTGGATGGGTAATTGTGACTGTTGGTTTTGCAGGTGTTGCAGGGGCTGATGCGATTGTTACTGCTGAATCTGCACTCACACAACCACTCGCATTGTTTACAGTTACCTTATAGGTTCCTGCAGCAACCCCACTAAAGGTGGTGCTAGCCTGATAAGTACTGCCATCTATGCTGTAGGTTAAACCGCTACCAACTGGTGCACTTACGGTGATTTCACCGGTAGGAACCGTACAAGTTGGATTAGTAATGGTTACACCTGGCTTAGCCGGTAAAGCAGATTTAGCATTAACCACGGCTGTAGCTGCTGAACTGGTACAACCAGCTGCAGTTTTCACTGTTACGCTATAAGTTGTTCCGGCAGTTACTCCACTAAATGTACCTGTTGTGTTGGTATAATCGGTACCATTAATGCTATAGGTATATCCGGTAGCCAATGGAGCGGTAACGGTTATGGTTGCAGTTGAATCTGTACAAGTTGGCTGAGTAATTGCTACTGTTGGCACTACAGGTACTGCAGGTTGTGCATCTACCGTAGCATTGGCAGCTGGACTCACGCAGCCTGCTGCACTTTTAACTGTGATTACATAATTGCCTGATGCAACTGCACTAAAGGTCCCGGTAGTATTGCTATAATCCGAACCGTCTATGCTATATGTTAATCCGTTACCTGTAGGAGCAGTAATTGTTAATGTTCCTGTAGTAACAGTACATGAAGGTTGAGTAACCGTAACAGTTGCTGCAA
>JBIIAP010000288.1:0-3278 GCA_044239855.1 Sediminibacterium sp.
AATTCTTTACTAGGCTTTTCAATAAACGAAGTAATGCTATTACTTTCATCTGTTTTCAGTATACCAAATTCTGGAGCATCTTTATCATTAACTGGAATGGTAGCAATGGAAATGTCTGCATTTTTGTCTTTATGATTTTGGAGCATTTCACTAAAATCCATTTGATACAACTGATCTCCACTTAAAATTAAGATATAGTCAAAATCAAGATTGGTAATATGTCTTAATGATTGACGAACAGCATCTGCCGTTCCCTGAAACCAACCAGGATTATCAGGTGTTTGTTCTGCAGCAAGAATATCTACAAAGCCAGTACTAAATGCACTGAAGTGATAAGTGTTTTTAATATGTTTGTTTAATGAGGCTGAATTAAACTGGGTTAATACAAACATTCTGTTGATGTTGCTATTGATGCAATTACTGATAGGAATATCTACTAAGCGGTATTTCCCTGCAATGGGCACAGCGGGCTTTGATCGACTAACTGTTAGCGGGAACAATCTGGAACCGGCCCCACCTCCTAAGATTACGGCCAGCACTGAGTTAGCTATTTTTTTCATATGTATGCATTTACTGACTTGATTAACTAGAAGAAATAGCCATAAGCAAGATTTGCAAAACAACCAAAATGTTTATCAGGCGTATTCCATGTGACAAATAAAATCAATGACTATAAACACATGAAACTCGCTTCATAAACATTTCCGGCGAAATGCATGCTATGTATTGGGCTCATTTCTTAAAAAGATAATCAATCTTTATATTAATTAAAATTTAGTACTCAAATAAACTTCTTTATACCGGTTAACAGTACTTTCCCAGCTATGGTCTATGTTCATCATAAACTTTCTCATCCACTCTAAATACACTTTATCCTGATAAACCGAAACTGCTCTTCCTATTGAATAATCAATATCATGAACACTAGCTTGATCAAAACAAATTCCATACCCATTTAAAATGCCCATATCAATTACAGTATCCCTTAAACCACCTGTATTTCTTACTATTGGTACAGTACCATATCGCAAAGCATATAGTTGATTTAATCCACAAGGTTCTACTCTACTTGGCATTAATAAGAAATCGGCACCTGCATACATTTTATGGCTTAACTTTTCATTGTAGCCAATTACTGCATTGAATATACCGGTAAAAAATTCCTTCATTTGCATGAAGTCCCATTCAATTTTGTTCTCCCCGCTCCCTAAGATAAGAAATGATGCGTCACCTTGCGTATTATGGATGGCTCTTTTTATGGCATCCGGTAAAATATCTGCAGCTTTTTCGCCAACCAAACGACCAATAAAAACAAATAATGGTTTAGTCGGGTCCAATCCAAATTCTTCACAAAGCTCCAATTTATTCTGTTCTTTCCCTTCCATCACACTATTTATCCCAAAATGCTTAGTAATATACGCGTCTGTTAGAGGATTCCACACATCGTGGTCTATACCGTTTAAAATTCCTACACATTTACCTCGTTCAAATTCAAATAATTTTTCTAAGCCATTGGCATTTACACGCAATTCGTCCATATAACTTTGACTAACGGTGGTAACAGTATCTGCACATTTTACTCCACAGGCCAACGGATTAATATTACCCTCCCACTCCAACAAGCCACGTTTCCATAAGTCCCAGCGAGGAATAAACTTGCTTTTATCCCAACTCATCCATCCTTGATATTGTCCATTGTGAATCGTTAATACAGTTGAAATATTACCTAAAAACTGGTAATCATAACAATGTTTAATCATAAATGGTATCAAGGCGGTATGATGGTCATGGCAATGGAGTATATCAGGCCGATGTTGCCAGCTACTGATCCAATTCACCACAGCAATCTGAAAAGCAGTAAATCGCTCAGGATCATCCTCATAGCCATAAATTTTTTGACGATCCAATAATCCGTTAATATCAATCAAATAAATATCGAATCCAAGCTTATTGGACATTTCTTTAATAACGGTGTAATCGAAGAACCATTCACCTAAATTGGTATTTCCTTTAAATTCAACGCTCCATTCATGCTCGTATAAGAATTTAGTTCTGTACATCGGCATAATTACTTTAGCAACATCGCCGGCATTGCACTGATATTTAGGTAATGCACCCACCACATCACCTAAACCGCCTGCTTTAGCTACCGGATAACATTCAGCACTCACATGCACAATCTCCATATTATTAATAATTATATAGTTTCAAGATAATCAATTACGCTGTTCTTTCAAATTTTAGCCCTTATTTAAGATTAAAATTTTTATATAATCAAATTATTATTATTTTACAGCATCTAAAAACCATAACGATTGTCATGAGTCAAACGAAACAACCAACCAACACAAGTGCATTAGCCACTTTAGTCATTGTATTTTTTTTCTGGGGATTTATTGCTGCATCAAACAGCATTTTAATTCCCTTCTGTAAAACACATTTTAACCTAAATCAATTTGAATCGCAATTGATTGGTTCTGCTTTTTATGGTGCTTATTTTATAGGATCGCTGATCTTATTTATTTTATCGAATGTAATTGGCTATGACATTCTAAATAAAATAGGTTACAAAAAGGGAATTATTTATGGTCTTCTTATTTCGATAGTGGGCGCATTACTGATCATCCCTTCTGCAAATGCAAATTCATTTTCTGCAATTCTGGCTTCATTCTTTATTGTAGCATTGGGATTTTCGTTGCAACAAACTGCTGCACAACCATTTGCAATCTCTCTGGGTGACCCTTCAACAGGCTCTCACAGATTGAATTTGGCCGGTGGAGTAAATTCCTTAGGCACAACGCTGGGACCAATTATTGTAAGCTTCTTTTTGTTTGGTTCTGTAGGTAGTAGCGCGGCAAATGTTACTGTAACTAATATTAACACGTTGTATTTAATTGTTGCAGGTGTATTTGCAGTAGTAGCGATATTCTTTGCGATATCAAAACTACCAGAAGGTAAGAACGATGAAAAATTTGAGAAAGCAAACAAAGCTGCTTCTTCATTACTTATCATGACCTTATTGATTGGGTTGATAATTATTGTAGGTCAGTTTTCAGAAGTACCCAAACTTACCTTGCTGCTTATTTCATTAATTTCTGTAGTGGGTATATTGTTTTATTCAAATACGCAAGCCATTAAAAATAATGAAGGATGGGGCGCAATGAAATATCCACAATTGATTTATGGCATGATTGGAATTTTTATTTACGTAGGTGTAGAAGTAACTATTGATAATAACTTTGGAGCGCTATTAAAAATACCCGGGTATTTAACAAATG
>JBIIAP010000186.1:0-5403 GCA_044239855.1 Sediminibacterium sp.
TCAATGATTTCTTGTGACATAGTTTAAAATTGCTGTGCAAAAATAAGGGTTGATTCTATAAAATCAGTGCTTCTCTAAAATAATTTCTAAAAAACGTTTCTTTTTCTTTGCAAAATAGTACCAAACAACTGATCCTTTGTACACCCCTGCTAAAGTTGCCATTGGTTTGGGCTTTACAATATGTTTCTTCTCTCCTATCAACAGCCAATAAAAAAAACTAACATGTGCTTTAACAATTGCCGTGAAAAAGGATCTATCGCCAGATAATAAGCCTTTCCATGCTGATATACCATCTAACAAAAAACGAAACGGCATTTTCCATAACAGCTCATCTAATGGCAAATTTTTGGCCATCATAATTAAATTGTTCCTGAAGTTTAAAAACACTTTTCTTCCTCCTCTAGGCAAGGTACCTGCACCAACATGGTAAACGACCGAATCTGGACAAGCCATTATTTCATACCCTTTTAATTGCATCCGCCAGCATAGATCTATTTCTTCCTGATGAGCAAAGAAATACGGATCAAATCCACCTAATTCATGAAAAACTTTTGCCCTCACAAACATAGCAGCACCTGTTGCCCAAAAAATATTATTGATTGAATTATATTGACCATTATCTTGTTCACATACATCAAACACTCTACCTCTAGAAAATGGGTATCCCAAACAATCTATCCAGCCACCCGAAGCGCCTGCATATTCAAACAATACGGGATTATGGTAAGACAATAGTTTAGGTTGACAAGCGGCAATATTTATATTGGTCTCCATTAATGAAATTACAGGAGTTAACCAATCAGGAGTTACCGATACATCTGAATTTAATAAGACATAATAGGTTGCATCTACAAGTTGTAAAGCCCAATTATACCCTCCGGCAAATCCTACATTTTTTTCGTTACGGAATATCTTAATGAACGGATAGGTGTTTTCTAAAAAAGTAATGGAATCATCTGTAGAACCATTATCGGCAATAATTACCTCAAAAGACTTATACTCAGTAGCCATTACAGATGGTAAAAACTGTTCTAGGTAATTTCTACCATTATAATTAAGGATAACTACCGCTACTAATGGGTTCAAGTATTATTATTTATGCACGAAAATACAATCTATTCTGCAATGATGCTATTGAAAAATAATAGCGTTTTTGTATATTGCAAGAGTTATGCAAATTTTACCCTTTCTACACGTTAACTTAGACTTTTTAGATCATCCTTCGGGTGTATAATTATTTTATGAATTGAACACAGTGAATTTCCATGCTGGATTCACTATTTATCGCATTATTTTTTTACTACTAATTTTTAAAATAAAATGGATACTTCTGTATTATCCCTTAAGTCTGCTGCATACATCCAATTGGAAGAGAAATTTGGCGCACATAATTATCACCCTATTCCGGTAGTTCTAGAAAGAGGGGAAGGTATCTACTTGTATGATGTGGATGGTAAAAAATACTTTGATTTTTTAAGTGGGTACTCCGCTGTTAATCAGGGACATTGTCATCCGAAAATAATCAATAGCTTAATTGATCAGGCTAAAAAGCTTACCCTTACCTCCAGAGCTTTTCACAATAATTTATTGGGTGAATACGAGCAATTTATCACTCAATATTTTGGGTACGATAAAGTATTACCCATGAACACTGGTGTAGAAGGCGGGGAAACTGCCATTAAACTAGCGCGTAGGTGGGCTTATACAAAAAAGGGAATTGAGGAAAATAAAGCAAAAGTTATTTTTGCTGAAGGTAATTTTTGGGGGAGAACATTGGCGGCAATCTCTTCCTCTACCGACCCTAGCAGTTATGAGCAATTTGGGCCTTTTATGCCCGGTTTTGAATTAGTTCCTTATAATGATACGGAAGCATTAGAAAAAGCTTTTCAGGATAAAAATGTCTGTGCATTTATGGTTGAGCCAATACAAGGAGAGGCTGGAGTAGTAATTCCAGATGAGGGGTATTTATTAAAAGTTAGGGAATTGTGTACTAAGTATAATGTATTATTCATTGCCGATGAAATTCAAACAGGTCTTGCCAGAACAGGCAAAATGTTAGCTTGTGACCATGAAAATGTTCGTCCGGATATATTAATTTTAGGGAAGGCACTTAGCGGAGGTGTATTACCAGTTTCCGCTGTTTTAGCAGATGATTTTATTATGCTTAACATACGTCCGGGTGAGCATGGATCTACGTATGGAGGTAATCCGCTTGCCTGCGCAGTAGCTATAACCGCGCTTACCGTATTAAAAGAGGAAAATATGGTAGAAAACGCAGCAGCGATGGGTAAGTTGCTAAGAGCAGAGTTAACTAAACTTCAATCGCCTTATATTACTGCCATACGTGGCAAAGGATTATTAAATGCAATTGTAATTAATCATGCTAACCCAAATGCTTCCTGGGATCTTTGTTTAGCTTTAAAAGATCGTGGGTTACTAGCAAAGCCAACACATGGAGATAAAATTCGATTTGCACCTCCCCTCTCCATTTCAAAAAATCAGCTATTGGAATGCGTGAGTATCATTGCAGATGCGCTGGAAACATTAAGGGTCTAAAAAGACTATTTTGGGTCTGTTACTTTTATTTTAGGTAGCAGACTCATTAAAAACATAGAAGCAGACAACCCTACTAAAAGGTATAATCCTACTCTTTTTTCCGGACATTCGCCCCCATAACAGGTCGACAAAATAATATAATTTCGGATAGACCATGCAAATGCAAAAGTTGTAATGAATATATTGATTCTTTTAGCCCAAATTTTATTAACTAAAAAAAGTACGCATGCCATACCACTTGCATAAGCAATAAATAAACCGGGACGTCCAAAATGCGTTCCTTTTGCATGGAAACCATCAATCAGAATAGATTTACTTTCAATGTACACCCAAGGCATCCAACATACACCAATTACTGCAAGCGCCAATACCAGTCCTATTTGTTGAGAATATTTCATAGATTTTTGCTTATTATAAAGCCTCCCTATATAGAGGGAGGCTTTTATGAAGAGGTCCCGAGCGGATTCGAACCGCTGTGGAAGCTTTTGCAGAGCTCTGCCTAGCCACTCGGCCACAGGACCATTTAATTAATGGAGTGCAAAAATAGTATAATCAAACTAATTTTAAAATTCTAATTACTAAATCACGAAATTTGTTTTATAAATTGAGCCCAATATGAAAAAAATTGCAGAAAGCGAGTTGATTATCAATAGCAGAGGAGCTGTATACCATTTAAATGTAAGGCCTGAAGAGCTTGCCGACACCATCATTACGGTTGGAGATCCGAGTCGCGTTGGTGAAGTAAGTAAATATTTCGATAAAATTGAGGGTAAATACGAACACAGAGAATTTAATACACACACCGGTTTAATTGGCAATAAAAGAATTTCAGTTGTATCTACCGGGATTGGTCCGGATAATATTGATATTGTTTTAAATGAATTAGATGCGTTGGCTAATATTAATTTTGAGACCAGGACAATTAATCCGGAATTACACAGACTAAAAATTATACGATTTGGCACTTCCGGCTCATTGCAAGCAGAAATTCCTGTTGACAGTTTTGTGGCCAGTACCCATGGTTTAGGCATTGATAATTTGCTAAACTTTTATCGCCAGGAAAATAATGATGAGGAGATGGCCATTCAACAAGCTTTTATTCAACATACCAAAATTGGCACTCATAATTCAATCCCATACATTGCTGCTGCAGCGCCATCCCTTCAAAAGCATTTTGTGGAAGGTTATCACCAGGGTATAACAGTTACTTGTCCGGGGTTCTACGGCCCGCAGGGACGGGTATTGCGATTAGGACTTCAATACCCGGAGTTAGTTGATCAATTAACCACTTTTAGATACGGGAATCACCGAATCAGCAATTTTGAGATGGAAACCAGTGCTATATACGGACTTGGTAAATTAATGAATCATTACTGTTTAAGCTTAAACGTAATTGTAGCAAACAGAGTTCAAAAAACCTTTAGTCAAGATGGGGCTAAAGCAGTAGACTCATTGATTGTAAAGTCGCTGGGAATTCTGGCATCTATTTAATTATTAAAAAAATACATACTCATTTAATATTTATTATGCGCATTAGTTTTTCAAAGTATCAGGGTACCGGCAACGATTTTGTAATTATCGACAATAGAAAAGGAAATATTGAACTTTCTACTGAACAGATTCGTTTGATGTGCGACAGAAGATTTGGTATTGGCGCTGATGGATTAATGTTGTTGAACCACTCCGCAACTTATGATTTTGAAATGAAATATTATAATGCAGACGGAGCTGAAGGAAGTATGTGCGGAAATGGGGGTAGATGTTTAACTAAATTTGCATTTGACTGTGGAATCATCAAAGAACAATATACATTTATTGCATCTGATGGTTTACATGAAGCAAGTTTCGGAAAAAACAAATGGGTTCATTTGAAAATGATTGATGTAAATACAGTTCAGCAAAACAATGCTGACTTTGTATTAAATACAGGATCGCCCCATTATATTAAATCGGTACAACGCATTGATCAAATTGATGTTTTGGAAGCAGGACGAGCAATAAGATATAATGACACATTTAAAGAAAAGGGTATCAATGTTAATTTTGTAGAGGTATTCCCGGAGGAAATAAAAGTAAGAACTTATGAACGGGGAGTGGAAGATGAAACGTACAGTTGTGGAACTGGCGTTACTGCTGCATCCTTGATTTTTGCTAAGCAGGTTGGCTTTAACAGAATAGCTGTAGATACCAAAGGGGGGCAATTAGCAGTTGAGTTTAATAAAATAAACGACCAATATTTTAATAATATTTGGTTGTGCGGACCGGCAACATTTGTTTTTAAAGGAGACATAGAGGTTTAACTACCGGGTTTGGAATTTTTACTTTTCACTTTTTGAATTTATCATCATGATTCAATATTTTAAAAATGTTAATGGGGAAACGATCGAAATTAAAAAAGCCGATCAGGGTGTTTGGGTCAACCTCGTGCCTCCATTTAAAGAGGAAGAATTTATTGAATTGAGCAGAGACTTAGATATTCCAATAGAATTTTTGAGAGATTCCTTGGATATAGATGAGCGCCCACGATATGAGACGGAAGACAATGTTAAGTTTGTTATTATAAAAACACCTACCGAAAACAATTCTTTTAACGATAGCGATGCTTTTTATATTACCATACCCATTTGCATTATCCTTACACATAACCAAATTATAACGGTTAACTCTTTCGATAATGGTGCCATCAAAAAGTTTTTGAATTCCTTTCAAAAAAGTCATCCGGACAAAAGAAACATGATGGTATTGAAAGTATTTGAAAAAGTAGTGCAAACTTTTTTAGATTATCTGAAAGAAATTAATCACAATAGAAATCAATATGAGCAAAGCTTATATGATAGTAATAGCAAT
>JBIIAP010000027.1:0-17185 GCA_044239855.1 Sediminibacterium sp.
CGGATAGTTGTAATGAATTAGTTACTGTTGGTATAACAACAGAAAAATATGGAGCTGTATAGGAAGAATCTTTTGAATCTAATAATTTAGTATGCGTTGCAGTAGCATATACCTGACTAATTGGTCGGCCATTAATAAATAAAGTTGGTACACGTCCATCATTTAATACAACAGAAAAGTGCACAAACTTATTATTAAAGCTGGTTACCGGAATCAATTCATCATCGCCTCTTGCATTTGTATTACCGGAAGGATAATAGTTATTTAGTTGGTAAATACTTCCGCCAATATTAACTTCTAAAATTTTTGAAGTTACTTTCAGCTTAACAGTAACAGCTATTTGCTTAGCAATATCACGATCACTTTTAATGTTGAATAATCGAATAGCACTTCCTAAATCATTATTATAAGCATTAGTTGGTTTTAACCAAGCTTGCAAGGTCATTACATTTGTGATTGGTTTGTTTATTCCTATAATTGAAACACTATCTGTATTTGGAATACTTAATGCTTTTAGTACACTACCTGCTCCTCCTTTTGAAGTTGCCTGAACCACTACATCTTTAACGGGATTACCTCCCTTAAAGCTTATATTTCCTGTTACTATTGCCGTTGGACTTCTAAATCCAATACCGGTTATAAAGTTACGAAACTCTACTTCTTTATCATATACCCCAACAGCATACACTTTATATTCATATAATACTCCTCCCTCTACATACTTATCTTCATAAAAAGTAGCATTAGCAGCAAGGTTGGAAATAGGATTGCCCCAATCGGCATTGGTTGCAGGATTATACAATCTTCTAAAAACTCTTAATCCAGTTACAGCAGCAGTTCCTGTAAGGTTATTTCTCAATTCCCATTCAATTTTAATTTTATCGCCATAATACCCTTTAGATACATCAAAATAATTGTTGGAGAAAGTTTGTTGTAAGTATAGAATGTCCCAAGGAAAGCGAACGTCTGCTGGTGAAATATTTCTACTTAAAGGCGTTTGAATCCGACCTAAAATTGGCAGACCTACTTGTATATTATAAGCTAACTTCGAAGTTCCATCACCGGGAACTTTAATTTTAATGGTTTGCGATAATGTTAATGGTATTGCTCCAGTATTATTTTGTGCAACAATTACTGAAAACAGTAGCGACAATAATAATGTAAATATTATTTTCATCAGAAGTTAGCTTAAAATATTTTTTAATAAAATATTGTGTGTCTCTAATTAAGAAACATCAATAATTAAAGTCTGACCGAATTAATCAACTTATAATTTAATGATATAATTAACCCCATAATTTATAGGGCGAGTTTCTGACTGTCCAGAATAATTTACAGATATCCCTGTGCTATTATTGTTTATAGTTATGCCTGTTTTTGAAGAACCTGAAGTATTATAAACTGCTCCTCCTTCAGCATTATCATTACTTCCTCCATTACTATCATCATCATCTGTAGTGCTAATAGTATGTGTATGGCCTGGATCAGTTATGGCATGAATATGTCCAGGATCAGTAACTGCAAGCGCATGCGACTTAATACCATCTGTTTGAACATTCTTTAATAATGGACCAGCATTTCCTGAATAAGCACCATTAGAGTTAGTTCCTGCTCCTCTTAAAAACATACCCCTTAAATCAGGTGCATTATTGCCAATCATCGCTTTTAATGCAACAGCTGATGGTGGAAGTGCAGACCCATCACACAAAGCCCATCCTCTTGGGGGTGTAGTACCAATATATGGCATTATAGAACCCGTTGGAACTCCATTACTTGCAGAAACAGCATAAGGAACAAAATTAAAATTCTCGTCAGAGATTAATGCTACAACCGGACTTGTTTGCTCTATTTTAAGTTTTAACTGATTATCAAAATATGTAGTATGCTCAATAGATGACACATCCAATAAATAAGAAAATACCCCGAACGCATCCGTAGTTAAGTTAGCCGTAACAGGTGTTAATGGTACATCTACATTAGAAGTATTCGTATAGTGAATAGTAAATTTTAATGAAATATTTTTATTGGTTACTGCATTGTTTAATTCATCTCTGGCAATACCCTGAATGGCAATACCTGTTGTAGTGATTTGAGCAAAGGTTTTAGCTGAAATTAACAATAAGACAAAAGACAGCATTAACAATTTTGTTTTCATAATGGATATGCTTTTGGATTAGTAATGGTATTTTTTTATACTATTTAGAAAATTATAAATAACAAGAGGTTTAGCCTTGTTAAGCCCTAAGCAGTATGATGTAAATATAAGTGTTTATTTACCTTGCGATTTTAGTTTGGTTATTTTTATACCTTAAAATTTTATTAAAAGAAGTTTAAACATTGGCTTTGCGCCCATTTATTATTTATTTTATAATAAATAATAAACATATATTATATCTTTTTAAAAGTAGATTATTTAAATGTAAAGCCCTCTTGAAATCAAGTTTCAAGAGGGCTGCTTATATCATTTTTAGCTTAATTTAATCTGTGATTTTATGTTTAACAGAAGAAGCTCCGGTAGAATTGATTTCCTTTTGTATATCATTCCCCTTGTAAGAAACACTACTTGCCCCACTAGCATTCACATTTAAAGCTTTCGCAACATGTACACGAACGGAAGAGGCACCTGAGGCTACAATCTTTGAATAGTCTGTAACTAAATCATAAGACTTAACTGCGCTGGCTCCACTACAATTTATGTATGCATTTACTGCCTTACCATTTAAACTCAACACAGAGGCGCCACTTAGTTTTAAAACAAGTGAACGAACATTTATTGATCCACTTAAATCACTTGCACCCGAAAGCTCCATTTCCAATGCATCGGAATGAATTGTATTCGTCGTTTTTACATTACAAGCACCTGATGCTTCCAATCTTTTTAAATCGCTAACGGTTACATAGGCTTTAATTTTTCCTTGAGTCCACTTTCTCCAATTCAATCCTTTTGATTCAAAATAAATGTGTAACACATCATTTTTCACCTCCGTTTTGATGTAGTTTATTTGTTCTTTGTTACCCGCACTAACCGCAACTGCATCTTCTTTACCCTGGGAAATATAGAGATCAATTGCACCAGACACTTCGATACCCGAAAAACCGCTTAATTTTCTTACTTGTGCATTTTCATCTACCACTATATTTCTTTCTTCTTGTGCAAAAGAAAAAAGGGTTGGCAACATCAACAATAATCCTACAAAATATCTTTTCATGTGTTTACTTTTTACATCTAAACGAATAAACGACTATAAAGTTACACTTGAACAATGAAAAAAAATAAATACCTTTGTATTGTCCTCGGGGTGCTTGATCGGAATTTTCCGCTACGGCTGAGAAATTACCCGTTGAACCTGAACAGGGTAATTCCTGCGAAGGGAAGGTGTTCTACATTTTTTTTGTTACCTCTCCTATTTGCATTCCCTGTTCCCATTTTATTATTTTAAAAACATTGAAAGATGAAAAGAATGATGGGAACAACAGCACTGTTAATTTTAACTATTGGCCTTGCTGCTCAATCCGTGAAAAAAAATTTTAAAGGACGTGTTATTGACGCCCAAACCAACCAGCCTATTGCTGCTGCAGTTATTAATGTTGGCAATCAACAAACCATCACTAATGAAAATGGCGAATTCAACTTGTTTTCAAGTAAAGAGCCGTTTGTAAAAATTAGTAGTTTAGGTTATCATACCAAAGAATTTAATATTCCAAAAGATTTGAGTTTAACTGAAACCTATGGATTAACTCCGCAAGGCATTTTCTTAAAACCGCTGGAAGTTATTGCTATCAGGGCTTCTGACAGAGCTCCATTTGCAAAAACTAACATTGGGAAAGTTGCATTGGAAAAAGAAAACTTGGCGCAAGATATCCCATTTTTATTGAATCAAACTCCTTCGGTAGTTGTAAACTCAGATGCTGGAAATGGTGTAGGCTATACCGGAATAAGGATTAGAGGCACCGATGCAACCAGAATAAATGTAACACTAAATGGCATTCCATACAATGATGCAGAAAGTATGGGCACCTTTTTTGTTAATCTTCCAGATTTTGCTTCTTCCGTAAACAGCATTCAAATTCAGCGCGGTGTGGGAACCTCTTCCAATGGAGCTAGTGCTTTTGGCGCAACCATCAACATGCTTACCAATGAGTTTAATGAAAAATCTTATGCGGAATTAAATAACAGTTTTGGATCTTTTAACACCTGGAAAAACACCGTTAAAGCTGGTAGTGGCTTAATCAATAAACATTTTTTATTTGACGCAAGAGTTAGCAGTATCAGAAGCAATGGTTATGTAGACAGAAGCACTAGTAATCTACAATCATTTTACTTGAGTACTGCTTATATAAATAACAAAACATCTTTAAGATTAAACGTTTTTTCTGGACATGAAAAAACTTATCAATCATGGTATGGCATTGATGCGGCTACATTAGCCGCCAACAGAACTTACAATCCTGCAGGAACTGAAAAAGCGGATACCCCGTACGACAATCAAACAGATAATTATACGCAAACACATTATCAATTATTTTATAACCGTGCTTTGTCTTCCAAATGGTCGATGAATACTGCATTGTTTTTAACCAGGGGAAAAGGTTATTACGAAGAATATAAAGCCAATAGTAATTACGCTGACTATGGGCTTCCAAACATGATAGTTGGTTCTGATACTTTTACCACTACCAATTTAGTAAGGCAACGTTGGTTAGACAATTATTTTTATGGTCAAATTGCTTCACTACAATATAAAACCAATGTAGATGATTTAACCATTGGTGGTGGCTGGAATAAATATGATGGCAAACACTTTGGCAACATTGTTTGGATAGAAAGGGGGATCGTGCCCAATAATCATCATTATTATCATCACCCAGCGGAGAAATCGGATGCGAATATTTATGTAAAATGGCAACATCATTTAACTCCCAATTTAAGCAGTTTTATAGATGTTCAATATCGCTTTGTTAAACATACCATGAACGGATTCGAAGAAAATGAATTATTAAATATATCCAGACAATTTAATTTTGTAAATCCTAAAATAGGAATAACCTACACAAAAAATGGATGGCAGTCCTTTTTAAGTTATGCTGTTGCGAACAAGGAGCCTAATAGAAATGATTTTCAAGCCAGTCCAATTACACAACCAACTCATGAAACATTACATGATGTAGAACTTGGAATTGAAAAAAGAAACAGCAAGTCTTCATTCGGTGCTACTTTTTATTATATGGGCTACAATAATCAGCTGGTTTTAACCGGAAAAATCAATGATGTTGGTGCATATACCAGAACCAACATACCATCTAGTTTTCGCATGGGGATTGAATTGCAGGGTGAAGCATTCATTAATTCATGGTTAAATGTTTCAGGAAATTTTACACTCAGCAAAAATAAAATAAAAGCATTTACAGAGTATATAGACAATTATGATAACGGCACACAAGAAACCATTCAACATAAAAATAAAGACATCTCATTTTCTGCAAATAAAATAGGAAGCGTCACAATAAATTTCTTGCCGTCTAAGTTCATCACTTTTAGTTTGATCAACAAATACGTTGATCAACAATATTTAGACAACACGCAAGATGATAACAGAAAATTAAACGCGTTTGTGACGCAGGATTTTCGAGCAGTATACGTCATTAAAAAAAGAGTAATGAGAGAAATTCAGTTAATTTTTCAGGCAAATAATTTATTAAACAAACTTTATGAACCCAATGGATATACTTTTAGTTATATCTATGGAGGAGTTCAAACTACGGAAAATTATTATTATCCAATGGCGGGAAGGAATTTTATGCTGGCATTGAATATCAAATTATAACACCATAAAAAAACCATTCAACTAAAAATTAGTTGAATGGTTTTTTTATCAATCCATTTATATTATTTCCCCACTAAGAATACCGCATTAGCAAATAATAACTTGCCATTCTCCCAAAAATTTCGGAAAAGCAAATCATCAGTAAAGTAAACGATCGAACCTGTTCCCATTTCCTGGACGCCCATTAGTAGCCCTTGTTTCAATGCACTTTGAGCAGCAGCACCTGCAAAACCAGTTACATAAGCATCTTTGCCAATAGTCCCAACATTCCATCCATCTTTTAAATAAGCATAAATATTATTGTCTTGCTTTAATGTGTAATAATAATCAGGATATCCAAATGCAAGTGGATGTGTATTATCTACATTCACTTTAAAAATTGCACCGGGAATAGAATTGGTTAAATAATCATTTACTCGCTCGCCATATTTTTTTAATTTCGCATCCTCGTCCTTATCTAATTTTTTATTATCATCTTTTTGTTTGATTCCCCAATCTGCGCCAGCCATTATAGCTACCGCATTTTCTAATGCAATAATTTTACCGCCACTACGAACAAACTCTTTTAATTTGTCCATGGTAGTTTTATCTGTAATATTTCTGTAACTGCCATCTGGCAATATCAGTACTTGGTAATTTTTTAAGTTAGTTCTTCCCAAATCTGTAGTATTGATTAAGGTAAGGGGATAGTCTAATTGTTTTTCAAAATAATGCCAAACTTCCCCAGCACCTAATGAAGAAGTTTGTTCACCGGTAACCAATACTACTTTAGGAGCTGCAGCTATATTGATGATATCCGGCGAACCAAAATCAGCACCTTTGTCCATAAAACCGGTTTCTACTGCAACAGGTTGCACACTATATTTTTTACAAGCATCATTTGTAACTGTAAGCCAATTTGAGGAATTACTTGTTTTTAATACAATTAAAGTTCCTCTGTCGTAGTTGTTATTTTTATAACTAAATGGTTTTTCTGCAAAACGTACTTTCACATTATGCTTTAACAAATGTGCCAAAACCTGGGCACTATAAAAGGTATTATAAGGTATTAGTGCACCATAATTACTGTTCACCGCCTCCACTGTATTGGGTATTGTCTGATTGGCATTTACGGCTAATTTCTCTTTAACAGCATACGCTTTTACACCATAAGCATAAGCAGCAGACCAGGCAGTAATATCATACGTATTTGAATCTGTTACAACCGTTTTAGGTTCTAATAAGACCTTAGCCATCACTGCACGTGGCTGAAATGCACTAACTGCAAGATGGTAGCCTTCCTCTGCAAACTGCTCCTCTTTTCCGGTGAAATAATTATACCCACGGAAATTTTTATTACTTAATGAGCCAAACTCAATGCCGTTCTGTGTTAATAGTTTTTCCAATGCTTTAAGTTTGTTTGCATTTTTTGCTGTAAACACATAGGTTTTATACTCTCCTACTTTACCGGAACGACTATTATCGAAAAACAGTTTAAATTCATCAATTAATCTTTGACTATTTTTTGATGACGCTTCAATGGTGGACAATCCCGTTGTAAAGTGATGTGCAGCCCTATCTACCAGCGTTAATACGTCATTATCTTCATTTAAAATCCCTAGTCCCGCTCTAATGCCACCTTGTTCAAAAGTCATCCCTATTGCCCCATTGTATACCGGATAAGTGTCTCCATAAGAAGGATATAACAAATCAAATCTTTCTTTGGTAAAGAACAACCAATTGTTATTATCAAAATATTTTGCATTATTTTTTCCGATAATTACTTGCATTTCTCTTTGCCATGGTGTAATTACTTCATGAATAGGTTCTGCCGCAGGTGCAAAATAATAGGGTTCATTAAATCCTTGTTCATGATAGTCCACATGCACTTGTGGCATCCATTCGTTGTATTTTTTAATTCGTTGTTGAGATTCTATTTGAGTTTGCCAAGCCCAATCACGGTTTAAATCAAAGTTATAATGGTTGCTTCGTCCACCCGGCCAAGGTTCAATGTGTTCACGGGCTGCAGGATCTGCATTGTAATTTTTGCCTACTACTGAGTTATACCAGTTGATGTATCGATCTCTCCCATCGGGATTAATACATGGATCTAAAATAACAACAGTATTTTTAAGCCATTCTTTTGTTTGTACGTTTTCCGGATCCAATAATGCATGAATAGTAAGCATAAATGCTTCGGAAGAAGCAGCTTCATTGCCATGTACATTATAGCTTAACCAAACTATTGCCGGAGTTTTTGAATTTGCAGGTTCAGCGCTTTCAGGTGACAGACCTGCCAAACGAAGATTATTGATTCTGATTGATTCCAGATTTTTAATGTTTGCCGGATCACTTACCATTGCAATCATCAGCTCTCGCCCTTCATTGGTTTCGCCATATTTATCCATTTTCATCATGTCGGGTTTTGCAAGTGCTAACGATTTAGCGTACTCTACAATTTTATGATGGCGCGTAAATCTTGTTCCAACCTTATAGCCCAAAAATTGTTCGGGACTCAGCAGGCTTTGTCCAAATAAAACGCCCGTAGTTATCATGAAGCAGGTGGCAATTAGCATTTTTTTCATTTCTTAGTTTTGATTTTTATTACAACTTTATGGTCTTTAGGTATTTTTATGAACAATCCATTTAATTATACACGTGAAATTAGTATTAATGACAAAAATTAGCCTCTTTTTTTTGAAAAGTTTCTATAAAATGGGATGAATGGATAACATAAAAAGCTGTAATTTAACTTTATGAGAAAAGTATTATTCGTAGTAGGATTGTTTTCATTAATCGCTCATGTTCATGGGCAGACTAGTTTTTCAATTGTTGGTCCCGGCAAGGAAGTAAATCCTTTTTTATATGCCGTTCAAAAAAGAGGCGAGTTTAAGCAAGCTGCTGTAAGTAGTGCGCATCCATTGGCCAGCATGGTTGGAGCTGTTGTGATGAAAAAAGGTGGCAATGCATTTGATGCTGCAATTGCAACGCAGTTGGTATTGGCAGTGGTTTACCCCAATGCAGGAAATATTGGTGGTGGCGGATTTTTATTAGGTAGAAAGGCAAATGGAGCACTAATAGGGATTGATTACAGGGAAGCTGCTCCTGAAAAGGCCAATCGCGATATGTATCTCGATAAAAATGGACAAGCGCAGCTAAATCTCTCACAAAATGGACATCTTGCCAGCGGCATACCCGGAACAGTTGCCGGTTTGTTTGCTACACTTGTTCATGCAAAATTGCCCTTTGAACAACTAATTCAACCCGCCATTGATATTGCCGAAATGGGCTATGTGCTTACTGAAAAAGAAGCGGCAAGTTTCAATGGAGTAAAAGATGCCATCGCTAAAAATAGTACTCAAGCTAATGTTTTTGCAAAATCTACCAAATGGAAAGTAGGTGATACGCTGGTACAGAAAGAATTAGGGGCTACGCTAAAAAGAATACAGCAGGAAGGACAAAAGGGATTTTATGAGGGTCGTACAGCGGAGTTGATTGTTGCCGAAATGCAAAGGGGTAATGGTATTTTATCGCTAAATGATTTAAAAAATTATCAGGCAAAAATGCGAACTCCATTGTCGTTTAACTATAAAGGTCACCAGGTAATTAGCTTTGCCCCACCCAGCAGTGGCGGCATTTTATTGGCACAAATGTTAAAAATGATTGAGCGGTATCCCTTAAACAAATATGGATTTCAAACCAAAAAAAGTGTGCAACTTATGATTGAAGCGGAGCGCAGAGCTTACGCCGACAGAGCAGCATTTATGGGTGATCCGGACTTTTTTAAAGTTCCGGTAAAAACTTTAATGAGTGATGCATATTTAACAAAAAGGATGAGCGATTATGATCCAGAAAAAGCAGGTGTAAGTGCCGAGATAAAAGCAGGAACAATAAAAGAAAGTGAAGAAACAACCCATTTAAGTATTGTAGATGCACAAGGCAATATGGTTGCAGTTACTACTACGCTAAACAATAGTTATGGTTGCAGAACAGTAGTTGGCGGAGCTGGTTTTCTTTTAAACAATGAGATGGACGATTTTAGTGTAAAACCAGGCGTACCCAATATGTATGGTGCAGTTGGTGGAGAAGCCAATGCCATTCAACCCGGCAAAAGAATGTTAAGCTCTATGACGCCAACGTTAGTATTAAAAGAAAACAAACCATTTCTCGTTATTGGAACGCCAGGAGGCACCACTATTCCAACCTCTGTTTATCAGGCTATTGTAAATATTATCGACTTCAACATGAGTGTGGGTGACGCAATTGACAAACCTAAGTTCCATCATCAATGGTTGCCCGATGAAGTGATGATAGAAAATGATTTTGATGCAAACACTAAAGAGCAATTACAGAAAATGGGATACAAATTAACTGCCAGGGGCACAATAGGTAGAACAGATGGCATTATGTTACTGCCCAATAAAAGAAGAGAGGCCGCAGCAGATAAAAGAGGCGACGATTCAGTAGCCGGATTCTAATTAATTTATTGGAACCATTCACCAAAACGGGCAAGGTCTACATTCCCACCGGAAAAGATAATGCCCGTTTTTTTACCTTTAAAAAGTGCTTTGTTTTTTAATACTACAGCCAATGGTACCACGGCGCTGGGTTCCACCACAATTTTCATCCGTTCGTAAACCAATTTGAGTGCGGCTTTAATTTCATCGTCAGAAACGGTAAAAATATTTTTCACATGTTTTTGAATAATAGAAAGTGTTTGTTCACTGAGTGTGGTTAATAATCCATCAGCAATAGTTTTTACATATGGGGCTTTTTCAACTTTACCGGATTGGAAACTTAAAATTGCATCAGCAGCACCTTCTGGTTCTCCTGCAAACACCTCCATATCCGGATTCATAAAATGCGCAGCCAATGAAGTGCCGGAAAGTAATCCCCCACCGCCTACCGGAGCTATTATCACATTTAAACCCGGAACTTCTTCTATGAATTCTTTAGCGCAAGTAGCCTGACCAGTAATAACTCTATCATCATCGTAAGGATGAATAAATGCTGCGCCTGTTTCCGCTATAATATTTTGGACAGTACTTTCGCGGGCAGCCTGATTGGGTTCACAAAAAGTAATTTCAGCTCCATACCCTTTTACGGCATTAACTTTTACAGCAGGTGAATTACTAGGCATTACAATAAAAGCTCTGACTCCTAATGCTTTGGCTGCATAAGCAATCGCTTGTGCATGATTTCCTGAAGAATGTGTAGCTAAACCATTGCTAAGCTTTTCCGCACTTAAAGAAAGCGCGGCATTCATTCCACCCCTAATTTTAAATGCACCTATTTTTTGCAGATTTTCACACTTAAAATATAATTCTGTTTCTGCAATGCCGTTAATACTCGCATTGGTTAATACCGGAGTACGATGTATAAAAGGTTGGATCCTTTGGTGCGCTATTTCGATGTTGTCTTTAGTAATTGATGGCATGAAAAATAAAACTTATTAATTATTTTTTACAAGTTAAGTTTTTTATTTGACCAAATTTACAATTATAAAAATACTTTTTCAAGCGTTGTAAGACAAAGCAAATAGTGCCCGGTTCAGGGACAGACAACTTTGAAAGCCAAATAACAGGGGATATTATGAGAAGAGGAAGAGTCTTATCTAAAATAAAAGTGATACAAACCCTTGAATTATTCCACCAATGTTACAATTTGCTTAATAAGTCATTGGTTTCAGCTAAAAAACGAACGGGAAAACTTGTTTCCCTTTCGTTAAAAAATATAAAAATGGAGACCGCCACCACCTAATATACCGCTTACACTTACGCCCTCTACTACATTCATCTTACCATAACCCAGCTCAGCTGATAAACCTAATTTTTTAGCAAAAATCAGCTCTACACCACCACCTAAACTATAGCTAAAAAAGCTTTCGGTAGATTTACCCATTCCAAAACCAGATAAATCTGTTTTAAAAGACATCAAACCAGCTCCACCATAGATATAGGGATCTAAACTTACTTTACCCTGATCTTTATCCGGGAATCTGTGGATGTAACGAGCCCCATAAAAGTTTACACTGAATAAACCTGAACTAAATGGAGCTATAGTAGCCTGAATCACAGATTGATCAGTTATACCATATTTAGCACTAATACCATACGTTGGAAATGATGCTTGCAACCCTACACCAAGTGTTCTTTTTACTTCTTGTGCATTTAAATGAGTCATCATAAAAAATGTAAAAATCATGATAGCAATTTTCTTCATACTGTTAGTTTTATTTTATTCCTACTCGTTTGGCTTTTCGGATACGCCCCGTTTAATTGGTTACTGGTCTCCATTTTTTTGTTCAGCAATAGGCTTAAAAATATTATGTAATGGTTCAGATAGCGTGATGGATATTTTATACACTTGATATACCGACGTATTTATTTTTCCTAATTCAATCCGGCTTAGTTGTATATATTCCATATCAGAATACGCTGCAACATTTTCCATCGACAATCCTTTTTGCAAGCGGATCTCTCTCAGGCGCCTTCCTAAGTTTAATGCAACTTGTTCTTTGGATAATGTCATGAAACAAAGTTATTATATGCATTTCAGGTGCACTATGTCAGATATGACACATGCCTGTTTTTTGAAAAACTATGTACCCTTAATTCCAGATAAGTTTATCTCTATTTAACTTAATGATTTTTACTTCTGCATTCTTACCTTGTATGATATATTGGTCTGCTAAATCTGAACCAATCAACTTAGTAAATGCAAGTTTAATTTTAGATATTTTTTCACTGGCAGAGTTTGTATTCACATCTACCAGTTGATTCACCCGACTAATTATTTCTACCGGCATAGCAGTATTACTCAAAGTATTATATAGCGCAATTATTTCTTCCTTATGATCTACTAAATCCACTAACCGTATGCCTTCCGCATGTCTTAAAAACAAAACATACAAACACATTTCTAACGGTCGCAGTGAAATAGATATATTTTCATAATCCTTCAATACCAGTTCAGTCCTTCTGATTACAAGCCGACTTACTACTTTAGGTCTTTTAAAATTCTGACTATACAACATCCTCACCCGAATTGTTTCCATAGTATCCTGTACCTGATCAATCATAAGTGAAGGTGTATTATTTTTAATGAGTTGATCAAAACAACTACCACAGATGTCCGCTGTTCTAAGTTTTAAAATGATTTCTTTTTTAACAGAACAGAAATCATTAATACAGCCAAGTGGTGCATGATGAACCGATGCTAAGAGCTCTGCATAATTACTAAACATATACTTTTGCAATATCAATGTTACGATAAGATAAGCAACAGGGTAGATAGCCGGGCATTCTAAATATTTACTCCAATCTGCGACATGAACAAAACCATTGGTCGGAAATTTCTCATCTAAGCTACTAAACCAGTTAAAGTTGTTAGGTATTCCAGTAAGAACCAATACAAAATCCTCTGTGCGCATTGCATGTTTTTTTCTGTAGTTGGAACAAGCATCAAATAAGATATTCCAAGAAGCTAACTCTGTTGAATTAATCTCTATTAAGGAATAATCAGCTTTATATTTTATAGGCCCTTTAATACTATTCAGTACTTGTATTACTTCATCAAACAACTCTGAATCTACTTCTTTGGACTTAATTAAGTGTACCAACATATTTACAGATTAAATATTAATTTTATTGGGTAGTAATGAACTTAATGTATAAGCTTTTAGGAGCCTTCTTAAAGTAAAGATATAACGCCGGGCATAACCACCCTCTTGAATTTAATTCCTTACTAAAATACCAATTGCCTCCCAATTCAGCCGATTGTTTTTCAAGAATAATATCGGGGTCTGGGAAACCGGAAGAACTGAACAAAACAGAAAAATTATTTTTCAGCATTTTCTTTTTAATGAGTATGGTTTCAATCATCTCGGGTATTCCCATAACAAAGGGTTCTTTAACTAATTCAACCCGTTTATCATCAAATACCCAAAGGCCTTCATACTTGTAAGGATTGATACTGTAAATCGAATTTTTCATAATCTATTTTTTATTATGCCAAAATTAGAAATATAGTATAGCCAGGATGATTCTCTACAAGCTTGTAACACCAGATTATGAGCAAAAACAAAAACTACATATTGATAAAATTGATACCTCCATCCTAAGTTTATTCTACCATCAGCATTTTGTATACTAACAGTACCTTTTAAACTTTTCTGACCAATTCCTGACCCAAATTTGAGTTTTAGGGGTCTTTGGGAGGATTTAGTTATTATTATAGCAAACCTATTATAAAAGAAAAAACCCTTAACTAGTAAGGGTTCTATAAGATTTTTTTGTGGAGAGTATCGGATTCGAACCGACGACCCTTTGCATGCCATGCAAATACTCTAGCCAACTGAGCTAACCCCCCATTACATGCAAATGTATAAGCAGATAATGTAACAACAAAATCTTAATTTGAGTTCCCATTGAAAATATTTTGGCGAACCATTGCTTATCTTCATCCTTACTATGTGTTACTTCAACAGTTTAGCCTTAAAGCCGGATCAGAAAATAAAGATTAATACCATTGAAAAACAGCTAACCAACCAAACAGCTGTAACAAGGGCCATTACCAGCGGATTTGAGTATACTACCTGGCCTATTATTACGCCAGTTGATGGAGGCAAAGATGCAGATATATCATTAGCCCATTGGGAATTTATTGCACCATGGATTAAAACAAGCGCTGCAATAGCCGAAAACAGAAAGAAATTCAATACACTTAACGCTACTGCCGAAAACCTTTTAACAAGTAAATTGTTTCGTAATGCAGCACTTCATCAACGCTGCCTCATTTTATCATCCGGCTTTTATGAATGGCGCCACTATAAACCCCAGGATGCTAAAAAAGATATAGCCTACCCCTATTATATCACTTTACCGCATCACAGTTATTTTTTTATGGCCGGTATTTATCAGCCCTGGGTAGACCAAGAAACGGGCGAAGCCATCAATACATTCGCTATTGTTACTGCTAAAGCCAATGCCTTAATGGAACAAGTACACAATACCAAAAAACGGATGCCGGTTATTCTTACAGAAGACCTGGCCCACCAATGGCTACAAAATAACTTACCAGAAAAAAACATCAGCGAACTGGCTTCCTACCAGTACAACAGTTCACTGATGCAGGCATCGTCTATCCATAAAAATTTTAGAACAGCGGTAGATCCACAAACACCCTTTATCTATCCCGAACTGCCACCACTTACTTAATGTTTAACTACATATACATCACTTAACCTTGTTGTATAACAGGGCGACAATCGTTCTTGCTTCAATCGCCAACGCTTACTAAACCCTTGTGCAGCAAACCGCACCAAATCATCCCCATACAATGCATTGATTTGATCGTACTGCTCCATTATTTTTTTATGCTTCGCCCGATCTACGGTATCAAATAACCCGAACTGCACCTGATTTTCGGGTACTATATCCAGCACAATTACACCGGCTTTTTTATAGTTATACCCTGCTTTAAAAATTAGATCCAGCCCTTTCAATGCATACCCAATTATTTCGGATGAGCTGTTGGTAGCAACAGGTAACTGCATATTAACAGACGGATAATATTGTTTATCCTGTGTACGAAAATTATTGGTATGTATAAACACCTGCACAATTGCTGTACAGGACTTTTGCCTGCGCAATTTAGCGGCACATTTATTAGCATGATTGGCAACTGCCTGCGCTATCTCTTCTTTTTGTGTAAGTAATTGTCCAAATGAGCGTGAAGTGCAAATTACTTTTTTGGGAGGAGGAGATTCGTCCCATGCGATAGAGGGAATTCCTTTTAATTCGTGTTGCATCCGTTGGCCTACCACTGTTAAATTTTTCCGCACCCATTCTTCATTCAGTTGCACAAAATCTGCCGCTGTTTTAACACCGTATGACAATAGTTTTTTTTGATGCTGCGCCCCTATTCCCCACACATTGCCAATTTCGGTTTGTGTAAGCAATTCCTCTATTTCTGCCGCTGTTTGCACAACATGCACCCCAAATTGTTTTTTTGTTTTTTTGGCAAATCGGTTGGCCATTTTAGCCAATGTTTTAGTAGGTGCCACACCTATTGATACAGGTATGCCTACATGCTGTTGTACAGTTTTTTTTATTTGCACAGAATACGCAACAAGATCTTTGCCTAAAAAATTAGCCATGTCTAAAAAAGCTTCATCAATAGAATACACTTCTATATTGGGCGTAAAACCGGCAAGCGTTTTCATTACCCTGTTACTCAGACTTCCATACAAAGTATAATTAGATGAAAACACTTGTACCTGGTGCTTTTCACAAAACTTTTCTATCTGAAAAACAGGAGCGCCCATTTTTATACCCAATTCTTTAGCTTCATCAGATCGGGCAATTACGCAACCATCATTATTACTGAGTACTACTACGGGCAATCTTTTAATAGATGGCTTAAATACCCGTTCACAAGAAGCATAAAAATTGTTGCAGTCTACCAGGGCAATCATTTGCATTAAATTTTAGTAGCATCGATCAATAATCTTGTTACCACCCCCCATACCACAAAATCCATTGCTTCTGTTACTGTTAATGGTTGATAAGCCGGATTTTCGGGTACTAAAATGATTTGTTTGCCCTTGCGTATCAGTCGTTTACAGGTAAGTTCGCCATTTACTACCGCGATAATAATGGATTGATGAACAGGCTTAACCGAACGATCAATCACCACATAACTATTGGGTAAAATATTGGCACCAATCATAGAATCACCGGCTATTTTCATCACAAACGTGCTGGTGGGATGCGGCATCAGAAAGTTTTTGAGGTCTATTTCTTCTTCTGTGTAATCTGCTGCGGGCGATGGGAAACCAGCCGGAACATGCCCCAAATACCTGAAAAAAACAGGTATTTCAGGTACTAACGGTTTAAAAATTAAGATATCAGAACGCATCTTTGCTAAATTATTTAGCAAAGATGCGTAAAGCAAATGGCACTTCCAATGCTTTAAGAAAAAATAATTTATTCGGGGGGAAAGAGGTGCTGCCACTATTTTTAGAAATAGTGGCAGCTAATTATTTATTTGCCGTAAGCTTTTACGTAATACACGTAATCTTCTACTTTCTTAATTTGGGCTTTACGCTCCACTCCTTTCAGACTAGATTTAGTGGGCAACTTAAGCTTTAAGAAAGCGGTATCGCTCTTTTTGAGGTCCTCTACTACAGCATATATATTGTTAGATTTAACAGCAAAAGCAACACCTTCAGCCTGAGCTTGTTTGGTACTTAAGATGCCAATTACTTCGCCGTTCTTGTTAAACACCGGTCCGCCGGAGTTGCCTGGATTAGCGCTGATTTGGATTTGGTAGGAGATCGGATCTCCATTATAGCCTGTTTTAGCGCTCAAATAGCCCAT
>JBIIAP010000187.1:0-5374 GCA_044239855.1 Sediminibacterium sp.
TTTATTCCAATTATTGTACCAAAGTATTGAACAATAACTAAATTGAATAACGCTACGAAAATATACTTATTATTTATGATTTCCATAAAACATGATAGCAAGATCCGATTTACACGAAAATTTTACTGTTTTCTGCATAGTCTTTAGTTCAAAAAAGTAATCGGGTTTGTAAAAATGATAATTTTTCCTTTATTTTGCACCTCCTTAATGGTTCGGTAGCTCAGCTGGATAGAGCAACTGCCTTCTAAGCAGTAGGTCATTGGTTCGAATCCAATCCGAATCACCTAAAAAAGCTTTACTTTTTAAGTAAAGCTTTTTTATTTCCAGTAGATTCAATGATAAAGTCAACTGTGCGATTCTATTCGTCTATTTTTTAGTTGCAAATATTTTGTCATTGGGATTGCCACCAGATTTCATATAAGCCAGCAAATCTTTCAACTCTTCTGCATTAAGTCCATTAATCAGCCCCGGTAACATAGGAGATATTTCAGATACTCTGGTTCTAATTACCTCTTTTTTAGCTACTTCTTTAGTTATTTCCATTGCAAAAGGATTTTGAGCAATTATATATTTGTCATTATCCTGACTGATTAATTTACCCAGTATAGAACCTCCCTTTTTAAGATAAAAAATGGTGGATCCAAATTGATCTGAAATGGTTTGATTGGGTTCTATTATTGCAGTAAGCATGTCTTTGTAACTAAACCTGGTACCAACCTGTGTTAAATCAGGACCAGCAACGCCTCCTTCTCCACGCATGCCATGACAAGCAGAACAAAGTACCGCATTAAACATTGCTTTTCCATTTTCAAAATCCCGGTTACTTAATCCATCTTTTAACAATGCCATCGCGGTATCTACCTCCCAATTTCTGCCAGGTCCTTTGGGTTGGCGCATATTTTCTTTAAGTCCCATTTGAGCCCTATTTACAATAGAATCGCCTGAGATCGTATTGAAATAATTAAACTTATTTAAGGGAACATTTTTTAGTGCATCTTTTCGGATGAGGTTAATGAACCCAATAAAACTATAACCACCTTTAAATCCAAATGCTTTATAAAACCATTTAAAATACGTTTCCTGAAGCTCGTTGGTCCAGCCAGACTTAGCTTGACTTAAAACAGAGGCATAGAATGTTTGTTGCTGAGGTGGTACATTGGCCAACATCTTTGCAATATCTAATCCATACTGAGGATTACGAAGTATTAAATCAGAGGATGATGTAAATGTTTTTTGATCATTCGGGTCATCTTTAGCAATTGCCATTAATTTAATTGTTTTCTCCACAACATTAGGTGCATCAAGAAATACTAGTATTTTGCTTAGTGATCTGTTTAAATTGTTGGTTGATGCCGGATAATATTTATCTAGTGCGTTGATCAATTGTTCTTTTATTTTTCCAGCCGGAACACCTAATCTAATTAAAATCAGTTCAACAGCCCTTAATACGTCTAATTGTTTTTCCTCATTTAATTTATTGAAATCAATAGCAGTTAGTGCGTTTAACAAAATATCTTTCTGATTCATCTCGCCCATCCTTGCGAGTGCAATAGCAGCCTGAGTGAGTTTAACGGGATCTTTTTCTGAACTGATTTTATTTTTCCAACTCTCAGCAGGTTGATGCTCTAATGCCACTCTTGCTGCATAACGAATAAATCGATCGTCATTATTTAATTGAGACCAGGCAAATGGAATTGCTTCCGCATTGGAAGTAGTATGGTATGTTTCTAATTTTTTACGCAGTAGTTGTGATTCAGAAAGTTTAGGTTGGGCTAATTTTTCTGTATATTCCGTATTATCCCCATAATACACTCTGTAAAGATCAGATTCAATTCTTCTACCTCCTGTTAAAAAATACAAAGCACCATCAGGACCAATTAATCCATCAGTTAAAGGTAAAGGAGAACCAGAAATAAATTCTTCTGCGGTAGCAGTATAATGAGCGCCTTCTGGTTGTGGTTGAATAGCATACATAATACCAAAGCTCCAATCAAAGGCAAAAATGGAACGTTTGTATTTTGTAGGGAAATGTGCATTTAATCCATTGAACACACTGGTTGGAGAACCTTGTCCAATATTGAGTAATGCAGGTAAGTTGTCGGCATTGGTTGGTGCCCACTTATCTGTGCCTGGTCTCCAGCCAAATTCGCCACCACTGGGCACATGGCATATTCTAATTGGGCGATACCAGGGTGTTCCAAAGTCCCACTCCATATCAGAGTCAAAAGTGAACATATCTCCATATTCATTAAATGCCAAATCAAACGGATTACGAAATCCGGCACTCATTAAATTGAAGTTAGTTCCGTCGGGATTAAATTTAGCAATCCATCCACCATGGGTTTGAACGGTGTTGTCGTGACCATTTGGATCTCGTACTAACGGTAACAGGTTATCTATTTCACCGGTATGTAACGCCGTATAATTATCCATTGCAGGTATCTTAGTAAAATTGCCTGCAATAAAATATATGGAATTCCCGTCTGGTGATAGAACAATGCTATGTGGTCCATGTTCCCCATCTCCTTCTAATCTTTTCAACAAAGTAATTTTGTCGTATTGATCATCATTGTCGGTGTCTTGCATACGATAGATACCACTAGGTTTTGAATTGTTCAGATCACCTTCATCATTCACCACCACATAAAGACTATTAAAAGCGTATAACAAACCCTGAGAAAACCCAATTCTACTGCTGGCTAGAGTTGTATCGCCGGGAATATGTAATTCTAATGTTTCGACCTTAATTTTCTCCTTTGAAGTATCGGCTCCTATTTTAGGAATAACCAATCGATATAAATTACCATATTGATCAGAAGCAATCATGCGCCCTTTATGGTCAAAGGTCATGGCAACCCAGGAGCCCTGATCGTTTAAACCCGGACTATACAAGTGTTCTGCTTTAAATCCTTTAGGTAATTTTAAAGCAGCTAATTTGGGATCTTTGGAAATTACTTCGGAATTATTACAAGCAACTAATAATTGCAATAACATGAAGCATATTATTCCAATGGGAAAACATTTTTTTTTAACCATGATGATTGATTGTATGTACAAAATAGTCAAAAAATATAATAAAATATAAAAGTCTTGTGAACTTAATGATATTTTATATTGCCATAATAAACGTTCAAGTAAAATAAGTGACTTTTATAAAAACTTATATAACTTGGTGGGGAGCAAATAAACAACCTAACCTAATTCAGATTAAATCTAAAAAGTATGAAGTATCGTCCAATAAAAATCAAACCTATTTTAGTAGTAGTACCAATACTATTAACCTGTTTGTGTAATACCATTTCTGCTAAAAGTGTTACTGAATATACCAATGCTTCAAAAGATACGACAAAGTTTAAATCAATATTTGATGGAAAAACTTTTACCGGTTGGGAAGCAGATAAAAATGTATGGCGAATTGAAAATGGTCATTTTGTTGGTGAAGTAACCCCTACCAAACAAATCAATACCAATTCTTTTTTAATATGGCGACAAGATAAACCAGCTGATTTTGAATTTTACGCAGAATATCAAATATCAAAAGGAGGAAATAGCGGTATCAACTATAGAAGTGAGGAAGTGGAAGGAATACCCTATGCAGTAAAAGGTTATCAAGCTGATATTGATGGGGAGAATGTTTATACAGGTCAAAATTATGAAGAAAGAGGAAGAGGATTTCTTGCGATGCGAGGTCAAACAGTAGTAGTTGAATCAGGTAAACCTCCTGTAATTACTGGTATTATTGACAATACGGAGGTTTTAAAATCATATATTAAAAATAATGGGTGGAATACCATACGTATCGTAGCTAAAGGAAATAACATGAAGCATTATATAAATGGTCATTTAATGAGTGAAACAACAGATAATGACACTAAAAGTAGAAAATCAGCTGGATTGCTTTGCTTACAACTACATGTAAGTAAAGCAATGAGAGTTGAGTACAGGAATTTGAAAATAAAAATGTAATTATATGAACATTCAATTAAGTACTTGTTTAATAGTATTGGTTTTATTCGTTCAGCCATTGTTTAGTCAAAAAGTATATTCAGTTGAATATGAAAATCAAGCAGAGATAAAAGTATTTGTTGTTAAATATGAAAATCAGGCAGACTTAAAAGTATTTAAAGTGAGATATGAAAATCAGGCAGGAGAAAATAATGGAAAATGGTTTTTTACCTCTTATCAAAATCAAGCAAAAAAGAAGATTTATTTTGTAGAATATGAAAATCAGGCTGATGTGAAAATTTATTTTGTGCAATATGAAAATCAAGCTGGATGGCGCAATAAAAGCAAAAAGCAATATTTTTATTAGGAATACTTATAAAAAATAATACATATGTTTAGTATTGGTATTTTATCGTAATATAAAATGAATACATTTTGTTAGGTTCATTTTAACATCATCGGAGGATTATATTTAAAGGAATAAAACCATCATTTTATGGTGGTTTTTGTATTTTGCATTATGGATGTAAAATTGGAAGTAAGTTGGAAAAAAATACTTGAAAGTGAATTTAACAAGTCTTACTTCAAACAAATAGTGAATCATATAAAGTCGGAAATAGCAATTAAAGAGACCATTTACCCTGCAGGTAAACATATTTTTAATGCGTTTAATACTACTCCTTTTGATACCCTTAAAGTGGTAATAATCGGGCAGGATCCTTATCATGGAATTGATCAAGCACATGGATTAAGTTTTTCTGTACCGGACGGAATTAAACCGCCCCCATCTCTGGCTAACATTTTTAAAGAATTAAAAACTGACATTGGAATGCCTATTCCAACAACAGGAAATTTAACCCCCTGGGCGGAGCAAGGAGTATTTTTGTTAAATGCTATATTAACGGTAAGAGCAAATGAACCCGCTAGTCATGCTAAGATTGGATGGATGGATTTTACCAATGCAGTAATACAAAAAATCTCAGAAAACAAGCAAGGAATTGTATTTGTTTTGTGGGGTAAATTTGCGCATGAAAAACAAATTTTTATCGATGCAACAAAACATTACATCTTAAAAGCAGCACACCCATCACCTTTTAGTGCGGATAAAGGTTTTTTTGGATGCAAACATTTTAGTAAAATAAATGAAATACTGATGAAAGAAGGGCAAACGCCTATTGATTGGAAGTTATTAATTGATAATTGACAATTGATAATTGACTATTGATAAATGACTATTGATAAATGATAAATTAAACTAATTGTATGAAATCTAATAAAGGGATTATTTCTACTATACAAACTTTTACATTAAATATTTTTGCCAGGATTTGGGCTTTTTGGGGCTTAATAACTTTCGCAACAACATTTATTATCGCATTGATTCCATCATTTTTAACCGCTTTATTTCCAGACCCTAAGGGTATGTATT
>JBIIAP010000188.1:0-5355 GCA_044239855.1 Sediminibacterium sp.
GCCGTTGTTGATGGAAATGTATATAGGGTTATAGCTCGTTATTTGGGTATTAATGAACCAACAGATACCAATATCGGCAAAAAATTATTTAATGAATTAGCCAATCAGTGCATGCACAAAAAACAGCCCGGAACCTATAATCAGGCGATTATGGATTTTGGCGCAACCATCTGCAAACCTGCACTACCCTTGTGTGCCAGCTGTCCGTTACAGCATACCTGTAAGGCACTTAAAGGCGGTGTGGTTCATCAATTACCGGTAAAATTAAAGAGCATACAACGCAAAAACAGGTGGATGTATTATTTTGTCTTTACCCATCAAAAAAAAATCGGGATATTACAAAGAAGCAATAAAGATATCTGGCAAGACTTACATGAGTTTTATCTGGTTGAATCTAATAATATGATAACCTGGAATGACCAATCCATCAAGCAATGGTTAAAAGACCAGCTTAATATGATTGATTTTGACATAGCAAAAATTTCGGTTATGCGTAAACAGCAACTAACTCATCAGCAAATTAGGGGTCAATTTATTCATATAGCTATTAATGAAATACCAGAAGCCTTGCAAGGCCTAAAGTGGGTTAATCATCAGCAAATTAGCCAATTAGCATTTCCTCGGTTTATAACTGCATATTTTGAGGAAGAAGGTTAGTGCATGGTATTTTTAAATGATTTACTTTTACACTACAGGTTTGTTTTAAATTATATAATAAATAATAATTTTGTACAATCTATTGTTTAACTAAAATACCCAACTTTGGATTACCACTCGGTTCATGAATTTATTCCCTCCATTCAATTATTAGCTGTAAGAGCCCAGAGTACTTCATTATTAATGATTGTATTGATGCTGCTGATTTTTCTTTCCTTTGTGCTATCCGGCGCAGAAGTTGCATTTTTCTCTTTAACGCATAAAGACATTAATTTATTAAGAACAAAGCAACAGCCTTCCTATCAGCGTATTGTTGATTTAGTAGAAGAACCTAAAATTTTATTGGGCTCGTTATTGATTTCCAACAGCTTCATTAATATATCTATCATTATCATCTCTAACTTTTTAATCGACAACCTATTTAATTTTGAACAGTTTAATGCGGTTTGGGTTGAATTTGTAATTAAAGTGGTAGCAGTTTCATTTGTGCTGGTATTAGTTGGGGAAGTAATGCCTAAAGTAATGGCTACTCAAAATAATATCCGTTTTGCCAACGATTTTGGGGGTATTATTCAAGCTATTGTTTACCTAACTTCCGGGCTTAGTAAGCGCCTGGTTAAATATTCAGATATTGTTGAATCAAAACTGAATAGCAACTCAAACGGCTCCTACAGTTTGCAGGAATTAGATCATGCCATTGATATTACTTCAGAAAATACTGCATCTGAAAAAGAAAAAAATATCTTAAAAGGCATAGTGAAGTTTGGAAATATTACGGTGAAGCAAATTATGACTACCCGTGTAGATGTGCATGGGGTAGATGCCGAAACAAAATTTCATGAACTGTTGAACATCGTAAAGGAAATGCATTACAGCAGATTTCCCATTTTTAAAGAAGGGCTCGACAATGTGGTTGGAATAATGCATACCAAAGATTTACTTCCATACTTGAACCATCCAGATGATTTTAACTGGCACGATTTGTTCAGGGCGCCTTATTTTGTTCATGAACAAAAATTGATTGATGATTTATTGAATGAGTTTCAATCTAAACGGATTCATTTTGCAATTGTAGTAGATGAGTTTGGTGGAACAAGCGGTATTGTTACCCTCGAAGATATTTTGGAAGAAATTATTGGAGACATCAAAGATGAATTTGATGATGAAGATGCAGGGTATAAAAGGATTGATGAACATACGGTGATTTTTGAAGGCAAAACAATGATTAATGATGTTTGCAAGATAATGGGTGTTGCTTTAGATACATTTGAAGAAGTAAAGGGAGAAAGTGAATCCTTAGCAGGTATGGTGTTGGAAATAGCGGGGGAAATTCCTTTAGTAAGTTCAGTTATAACCGCCGGAGATTTTGAGTTTACTGTAATAGAATTAGAGCGAAATAGAATTAATAAAATTAAAGTAACTATTAAGGATATGAGAAAAGAAGATTAAATCTTTTTTCTTGTAGATAGTAAAACAATTGTGTGTATGTTATTGAATTGGGTAAAAAATATTGTTGCATGTGGAGTAATTTTAATCATTGCTGGTATGATGTATGCATGCAACAGTGCCTATACACCCAAGCCAACCGGTTATTTCAGCATTCCATTTCCTGAGAAAAAATATCAGGTATTTAGTCAGCCGGGCTATCCTTATTCGTTTGAATATCCGGTATATGCAAAAGTGGTTAAAGACAGTTCTTTTTTTGGTGAAGCCACAGAAAATCCATGGTGGATTAATATTGATTTTCCTCAGTTTAATGGAAGGATATATGTGAGTTATAAAGATATTGGAAAAAATAAATTCGATACACTGATTAAACATGCATTTACCTTAACCGGCAAACACACATCTAAGGCCTATTCCATTGAAGACTCTTTAATTAATACGCCTAACAATGTGCATGGGATATTTTTTTTAGTAGGGGGGGATGTTGCTACGGCGAATCAATTTTTTTTAACGGATACGACAAAGCACTTTCTCCGTGGGGCATTGTATTTTGATGCGACCCCTAATGAAGACTCATTGGGAATAGTAAACAAATTCTTAATAGAAGATGTGCGACATTTGATTAATACGTTTAAATGGCAAAAAAAATAAGGAACATTTTGGACTAATAGCATCAAGTGATAAACTAAATTATAAAAGCAAAAATATACAACCGGCGATGATAGCAATAGACAATATTTTAATTAGTGATGAAGTAGTAGAAGAACAGTTTGTTTGCGATTTAAATAAATGCAAAGGCGGCTGTTGTGAAGATGGAGATGCCGGCGCACCAATGGAAAAGTGGGAAATGAAGAAATTAGATGAATACTACGAGGTCATTAAACCATATATGACTCCCGAGGGTATTGCAGAAGTAAAGCGGGGCGGTAAATATGTTTTTGATCAGGAGTTTGGTTGGGTAACGCCTACCATAAACGGGGCTATTTGTGCTTACGGATTTAAAGACGAACAAGGTATTATTAAATGTGGTATTGAACAGGCGTATAATGATGGCAAATTAGATTGGAAAAAGCCGGTGAGTTGTCATTTATTCCCCATTCTGGTAAGAAAAAGTAAGCGAGATCCGGATGTAGAATATGTTAATTATCAGCCTCGTGAAGATCTATGCAAAAGTGGTTGTAAATTGGGAAAAAAATTGAAGGTTCCCGTTTATGTTTTTTTAAAGGACGCATTGATTAGAAAATATGGCGAGGAATTTTACAATACATTATCTGCAACTGCTGAGCAGATCAATAAAAAATAAAAACATTGAACAATGAATAATACTGCTGCATCATTTATTGCTAAGAGCACTATAAAAGCTGCCGATTTAGAACACAGAAGAAAAATAAACTTCAACATTGGCAAGTATAATGCTGCTGTTATTGAAGGAAAAAAACAATTTCCTGATTTAATGCAGACCAGAGAGGTGGCGAAAAATAAAAAATGGAATGCAATAGAAAATCTGGATGTATATCTGGAGGAATTTGAGCAGAAAATTACAGCGCGAGGAGCCAAGGTACTGTGGGCCGAAAATGCTGAACAGGCAAGAGATTACATTGGAAAAATCTGTAGCGACAGAAATTGCAAAACATTAGTGAAAAGCAAGAGTATGGTTACGGAAGAAATTCATCTGAACCCATACCTGGAAGAACGTGGAATAGAAAGTGTAGAAACCGATTTGGGTGAATACATTCAACAACTAGATGGGGAGCCTCCCTATCATATTGTAACGCCTGCCATGCATAAAAGCAAAGAAGACGTAGCTCGTTTATTTGCTAATAAATTGGGGACACCCGCAGGCCTAACGCCCGAAGAATTAACGTTGGTTGCACGAAAAAAGTTAAGAGAAAAATATGTGGAGGCAGAAGTTGGGGTTACCGGCGGTAACTTTATTTTACCCGATATTGGCGGAATTGCGATTACCGAAAATGAGGGGAACGCACGTTTAAGTTGTGCATGGCCTAAAACACATATTGTAGTGGTTGGAATAGAAAAAGTAATTCCATCTGTGAACGATTTACCCATGTTTTGGCCATTATTAGCCACATACGGAACCGGACAGAAAGTTACAGTATACAATTCCATTATATCCGGACCACGTCAGCCAAATGAAACAGATGGGCCAGAAGAGATGTTTGTTATTTTATTAGACAATGGCAGAACGAATATGTTGGCCAGTCCAAAAGCAAGAGAAGCCTTGTATTGTATACGCTGTGGCTCATGTTTAAATGCTTGTCCTGTTTATAAAAATATTGGAGGCCACTCTTACGAAACCACTTATAGTGGCCCTATAGGTAAAGTAATTACACCCTACTTGAAAGGGCTGGATGAATACAAACATTTAAGTTATGCCTCTTCATTATGTGGCAACTGTACAGAAGTTTGTCCGGTTAAAATTAATTTGCATGAGTTATTACTCGATAACCGACATGAAGCGGTGAAAGAGGGCGACAGTAGTTTAGCAGAACGAATTGCCTGGAAAGCCTGGAAAACGGCGAGTTTAAACAGAGCTTTGTTAAATACCGGAAATGGCAAGCTGAAAAACTGGATTGTAAATAAAGTATTTAAAGGCTGGACAGCACATCGATCTGAGCTTGATTTTAGCACTAAAACATTTAATGAAATGTGGAAGGAGAGAAATGGGTAAGGAGTAACATAAGCACATTTTTTATTAGCGAAACGCCTACCAATAAAGCAGGATACCTGATTATTGAATCATTGAAAATCGAAAAATAAATAGTATGAAGAAGTTGTTTGCAATCATTTGTTTTGTTTTATTGAGTGGAATAATACAGGCTCAATCTAAAAAAGAAAAAGCAATTCAGGCAGCCGTTAATCAACTAGTTAGTGCTATGATAAGTGGCGACAGACATGCATTAGAGCAGCTTACTTCCGAACATTTAAGTTATGGTCATTCCAGCGGAAATGTAGAAAGTAAAAATGAGTTTGTAGAAAAAATTGCCAGTGGAAAATCTGATTTTGTTTCAATTGATATCACAGAGCAAAAAATTGATGTTATTCGCTCAATGGCTATTGTACGTCATTTATTTACAGGAGTTACCAACGACAACGGGAAACTGGGCGATGTAAAATTAAAAATATTGTTGATATTCCAAAAGGAGGGTACTTCGTGGAAGTTAGTTGCCCGACAAGCAGTTAAAGCTTAAAAAAAATAATTATGGCATTGCCGATTTTGACTAATGATTTTTT
>JBIIAP010000028.1:0-17059 GCA_044239855.1 Sediminibacterium sp.
TACCAAACGGTGATATGGTATATAACCGGAAGACATTATTTATTGCAGCGGGTTCCGTTAATAATGCGTGGAATGCTTTGCATAACAAAGCTGCAATTTACACTTTCACTGAAGAAGAGTGGGTTAACAACAATGAAAATAATGTTCCGGCGCTAAAGTCATTCAATGACATTATTACTTTGGCAGTAGATCCTGCAGATGAAAGTATTTGGGCAGGAAGTTTTGGAGATGGATTGGTACAAATGAATGGGGCTAAAACAACGCAATATACGCCAACCAATAGCGCATTAGAATTCTCCCAAAAACAGCCCAACCAATGTTTAGTAAGTGGATTATTGGTAGATGATCAGCATAATTTATGGGTCAGTAATTATGGGGCGGCCTATCCGCTAAAAGTTAGAAAAAACAATGGCGTATGGGTAAGTATTCCGATACCACTGTCATTAACAGACCAGGCAGTTGCACAATTGCTTCACGATGATTTTGGGCAGCTATGGATGGTGAGTCCAAAAAACAATGGCCTTATTTGTTATCAGTATGGAAAAAATATTGACCAGTTAAATGATGATCGTTGGAAATTATTTAGCGTAGGCATGGGCAACGGAAACTTGCCAAGTAATCATGTATTATGCATCGCAAAAGATAAAAGTAATACCATTTGGGTAGGTACAGATAATGGAATTGGCATTATACAATGTACGGATGATGTGTTTGGCAATGGAGGTTGTAACGCTGTTTTACCTGTTGTGCAGCAAGAACAATTCACCGGATATTTATTTAAAGGAGAGCAAGTACAATGTATTGCGGTTGACGGTGCCGATCAAAAATGGGTGGGCACTAAAAATGGCGTGTGGCTATTGAGTGCAGATGGAGAAAAAATTATTCATCATTTTACGGAATCAAATAGTCCTTTATTAAATAATGAGGTAAACAAAATAGGGATAGATCCACAATCGGGAGAAGTGTTTTTTGCTACTAGTTCAGGTTTATGCAGTTACAGAAGCACCATCACCGCTCCTAATTCATCGTTTAGTAACTTGCTCATTTACCCCAATCCTGTTCCAACAGACTATAATGGGTTAATTGGCATTAAGGGATTAACCGATCAATCTATTATTAAGATTACTGAATTAAACGGCAGGTTGGTATTTCAAACACGCTGCATGGGTGGTCAGGCTACCTGGAATGGCAGAGATTACACTGGCAATAAAATTGCCAGTGGTGTGTATTTGGTTTTAGTTACGGATGAATCAGGAACTGAAAAAGTTGCTACTAAAATAATTGTCACCAGAGGTAGATAAATGATTTAATCTTCGTCCACCTTATCTATCGCCTTATAAAAAGCTGCTCGTTTGGGGGCGGGAAATGGTGTATTACTACCTTTTAAACCATACCATAAAACAGTATTAAACTCTAAATCAGGCACTGCATCTTCTTTGGTTAAGTCAAATTTTTCAGAGCGCTTTTGCCACTCATTCATTGCAGTATTTTTATCGTTCAAACTAATATTAGGACTAATAGCTGTATATGCTTTTGAATTTAAAGTATTGGTAAAGCAACGCCACATTGGAGTTGCAGCAGCATCATACTGCGACATTGGCGGAATGCCTAAAATCAATTCCATGGTTCTTAACATAGAGGAGGTTGAATACATGGTATGATCTATATATCCTCTTTTTACATATCCTCCTGCAACAAATGCAATGCTTCTATGTGCATCTACATGGTCTGCGCCATTTTGCGCATCATCTTCTAAAATAAAAATGGCTGTTTCATTCCAGATTGGGCTTTTACTTAAATGTTCTACAAACAACCCCACAGCAAAATCGTTATCGGCCACATGCGCATAAGGAGTTGGCCGGCCTAACTTTAGCCCTTCTGTATGATCATTACTAAAACGAATCGTATTAAATTGCGGAACAGCATTTACAGCCAATAGCGAGTCGAAATCTTTTTGCCATTGATTGAATCTGGTGGTGTCTTTTGTCCTATTGTCATACCCTGTAAAATAGGTACACATATGATCTTTTAAAACCGGTATATTAGGTTTATAATTATCAGCAAATTCGCCATACGTTCTGTAGCTTACTCCAGCTTTTTTACAATGATCCCAAAGGTAGCCACCTTTGTTGTTAGCAACAGGCCTATTCCCTTCTGAATCATATTTTCCACCACGACCGCCATAACTGCTAACCCAATTTTTTTCTAAAAAATCTGTAGCATAAGCGCCCATGCTCCAATTATGTCCGTCTGCACTTACTTCACCATCTACATAAAAATTATCGAGCAATACAAATTCTTTGGCTAAAGCATGTTGATTAGGGGTTATATTTTCTCCGAACAACGTGAGCCTTGGATCTCCATTTCCTTCTTTTACATCACCCAATACCTGATCGTATGTTCTGTTTTCCTTAATCACATAAAACACGTATTTAATTGGACTAGCAGCGCCAACTTTTTTGGGAATGGGATTTCCTTCTTCACCCTGCGCCAATAATTCTTTTACTTTATTGTATGGTGTATTTCTATATACTACCTGAGAATAAACACTTAACGCTTGATCAGTAGGTTCATCAATAACACTCATGGTGCCTTTGAATAGTCCGGCGATATATTGTACGTCTTTTGATTTGCCGGGATCACCTTCGTGACGAAGTACCAGTTGTTTATTAGCGAAGGGATTGGGGCCAGAAGGGTTAGCCATTGATGAAAAGCCTTTTCCGTTAGACACGAATATTTTTTTTCCAACAACTTTTATATTGGTAGGATACCAGCCCACCGGTATAAATCCTTTGCTTTTACTTTGTGTAGGTTTGCTTACGTCAAAAACGGTGATGCAGTTATTATCTGCATTGGCAATGTATAAAGTTTTTTCATTGGAACTCAACGCTAAACCATTGGTAGTAGAGCCATTTGGCGCATCGGGATATAAGGCAGCATTAAGGGTTTCAATTACTTTTTGTTGCGCTAAATCAATTACAGAAACAGAATTGTCATTTGAATTAGCCACATACAATAATTTTCCTTTTTTATTAAGCAACAATTCATTAGGATTATCTCCAACAGATATTTCTGCAGTAATATTTTTTTGTACCGTATTAAAAATATACACTTTATCACAACCCCAACAACTGATGTATAATTGTTTTTTATCGTTAGACAATACACAACTATAGGCTTCTCCTCCTAATTGATATTCGAGTAAAATGTTTTTGGAGGTTAAATCAATCACATATAATTTGTTATTGTCTTTGGTAACCACATATAATAACTTATTAGCATCATCAATAGCAATACCTGCAGGAGAAATTCTATTGGGCCAACTCTTTCCAAGTTTTATACTATCTGCTTCAACTAATTTATTTTGAATGATGTTATAAACCATTATCCAATTATCGTTTCCACCTGATGCATATAATTTTTTTTCATCGCTGCTGAATGCAAGTCCATACCATGCTTTAGCAATAATTTTTGTATCTAACACCTGTTCATTAATAGGATTGATCAGTTGAATGCTATGAACACTTTGACCGTTATTGGTAACTGCCATAAGTGTTTTAGATTTATTGACTGCGATATTTAAAGGGAGATCTCCTAAAGGAAAATTTCTTCCAACCGGGGTAAGCGACCAACCATTGGGTAAGCCAACTTTATTGGATTCAACTTGCTCTATTGTTTGAGCACTTAATACATTAAAAAAGAATAGACACCATAAAAAACAGCTTTGCTTGTACATAACAGTAGAATTAAAGTGTTAAGGTACAAATTGCTGTGCTAATCAGTGCATCAAAACAATTAATTAATATTTCCGGCACTATTGTTTAGCAAACTCATAACTTCTTACTGCCTTGAATTTAAGGGTTTCTCTTTCACCGGTTACCACACTGTATTGAATTTGGCGATATTTTCCGGTTGGTACAGAAGAAACCGAATCTACCTTATACACCGGAAATTTTCGCATCAGCGACCCCTCCATTAACATATAGGAGTCGTAGCCGACATAGCCAACTCTTAACTTTGGATCATTTGCAATATCAGGGAATACGATTGGTGCAATGCTTTCATTGTTTATAGAAGTAATACCAATTACAGCACCCATTTGTTTTTCATTAGGGGGATATACATATAGCACTAGATCTGGAAATAGGTCATTGTTAAGATCATCTACTTCAGTATTAAGCAATCTTCCGCTTATTTCAAAAGAAGCGTCTCTTGCTCCACTGGAGAATCCAACAGGAGTAATAGAAACATTGTTTTTCGTCTCATTTTTATTGGTACAAAGCACTTTGTAGCCCGCTTTGCCTAATTTCATTATGGTGTCTATTCTGCGGAACTGATTTTGTGCCATTGCAGCTGTAGTTGCCAGCAACATTATTACTATTAAAATGTATGTTTTCTGCTTAATCATGCAACCAAGTTACATATTTCTTTGATAAATTTTAAATTCTACTGGCATGTGTTATTTAAATAAGCAATGCTTTTAAAAAATTAACCGGTTATCATTTACGCTAAAGGCAATAAACTGTCTGAAATTATGATTATTTTTAGTTATTTTCAGTTAAGTGGTGAAAGTTTATCCCATTTTAATTATTTTAACGTATCAAATAAAAAATATGCGTTTTACCGTTTCAATCAATAACCAACAGTCACATCCGGTCATTACTTTAAAAGATAAAACTTTGGGTAGTAAGGTAGAAATCTTTGCATTTGGTGGTTTATTGAATTCGTTCAGCATACCTTATAAAAAAGGATTATTTAATTGTGTAGATGGATTTGCTACTGTTGCAGATGCAAAGAAAAATATATCGAATGGCTTTAAGAGTGCAAAAATTGCGCCGTTTGTTTGTAGATTGAATAAGGGGCAATATCAACTAAATGCTAAAATCTACAGGATACAAAAACATTATATGGGGGCTCATGCCATACATGGTTTAGTATTTGATCAGGTATATAAAATAGGAAAAGTTGTTTCAAACGATGAGTCAGCTTCGGTTGAGCTTACCTATAGTTATGCAAAAACCGATAAAGGTTATCCTTTTAGATTTGACATCCGCTTATGTTGGAAGCTTACTGATCACAATAGGTTATCGGTTACCACAGAAGTGATGCATAAGAATAAAGTGTCTATCCCTTATACTGATGGATGGCATCCCTATTTTACTTTGGGTGATACGGTGGACAATTATACCATTCAATTTAACAGTAAAAATCAATTGGCATTTAATGAGGAGTTATTACCAACTGGTAAGAAGAAAAAAGATGAACGATTTTTACATGGCGCATCACTAAATGGTGTGCTATTGGATAATTCGTTTGAATTAATGAAAGGCCAATCGCACAAATGTATTGTTGCCAATAAGCAATTTCAATTAACTGTTGAAGGAGATAAGAGCTATCCGATATTACAGTTATATATTCCACCCAAGAGGAAAAGTATCGCCATCGAAAATTTAAGTGGCGCTCCTGATAGTTTTAATAATGGCATGGGGCTATTAATGCTGGAGCCAAACAAAAAGTATTCGTTCAGTACCAGCTATAGTATTACTACAAATTAATTACAGCGGTAACAGACACCTCAATTTGCACACCTCTTGGTAAGCCTTTAACAGCAACGGTTTCGCGTGCAGGTGCCTGCGAATTGTCTTTAAAATAGCTGCCATATACTTCATTCACCTGAGGAAACAAACTCATGTCGCTTAAGAATATGGTTGTTTTAACAATGTGCTCAAATGTTATGTTGGCTTTAGTTAACACCGCTTCAATATTCTTCATTACCTGGTGAGTTTCTGCCTGAATTCCGGAAGTTTCCAACTCTCCTGTTTGGGGGTTTATTGCAATCTGACCACTTGCAAATAAAAATCCATTTGCAACAATTGCTTGACTATAAGGGCCAATCGGTGCGGGCGCCAAATCTGTTTTAATTACTTGTTTTGACATAATTATCTTTTGAGATGAGCAATTTCCAGTATTTTGGTGAACCAACCAACGTAAATTTGTGATTTAATAAAAATAATGGCGTTAATACTTTCAATTGATACGGCAACAGAATATGCAGGCATTTGCTTAAGCAAGGACGGAGAGATACTTGCGTTCGAAGAACATGCTAATCAAAAAAATCATGCAGCATTCCTACAACCTGCTATTCAACAACTTATGCAGCAATCCGGTCTGTTGCTGTCAGACATAGATGCAGTAGCTGTAACCGGAGGACCTGGCAGTTATACCGGCATCCGGGTAGGATTAGCTTCAGCAAAGGGTATTTGTTATGCTTTAAATAAACCTTTAATTGTATTAAACACATTGCAAATAATTGCAAGAGCCGCCTGTGATGCATATATTGAAAAAAATGGATGGATTGATCAAAAGATTGTTTTCTATCCAATGATTGATGCAAGAAGAATGGAAGTATTTAAGGGGGAGTATGACGTTGCATTAACCACTATTAGTGACGCAGAAGCCGTTATATTGGATGATGTTTTTTTCTCTACTTTGTCTGATGTATTACCTGTTATTTTTTGTGGAAACGGTGCATTAAAAATTCCGCAAGCATATTTAATTAATAACAGAATTATCAGTACTGTAAAGCACAGTGTAAAGCACATGGTAGATTTTGCAGAGAAAATTTTTGCCAATAAAAATTTTGTAAATTTATCATTTTCAGCCCCTTTTTACATTAAAGAATTTTATAATGTAAAGAATAATTAATATAACTTGTGAAAAAACATAGTAAATAAACGTATTATGATTTTAAACAAATAATTAACTTTGTGATGTGCTTAATGCACAATAAAACCAATATAATCCAATTGCTATGAATCCAACTGTGCAATCTATTACTTTAACCAGTGGAGAAAATCCAGTGAAAGTAGATTTTCTTGAGGTAAAGAAAGCTGCATTAATTCTTCGTTCAATTAATCATAAACTTAGACAGCAAATTGTAAAATTGCTGGATGAGCAAGTTAAGATGACCGTAACAGAGCTTTATGTAAAACTCAGACTAGAGCAATCTGTAGCTTCGCAACATTTAGCTATTTTAAGAAGAGCAGGAATTGTAACTACCACTAGAGAAGGTAAGTTTATATTTTACTCCGTTAATTACAACAGACTTTCAGAAGTAATGGTATTTGTGAAAAATTTGGTGGACTAACCAAATTATACAAGGGTCATTAAGTCCGATTTTTCAATTTTGGTCTGATCCTTGTAATGTTTTTCCAAATTTTCTGAAAATGTTCATTAAACAACTTTATACCGGCTGCATTAGTGAGGCAGCTTATTATATTGAAAGTGATGGTGTTGCGGCAGTTATTGACCCTTTGCGTGATATAGAAGCATATTTGGTATTAGCTAAAGAAAGAAATGCTACGATAAAATATATATTTGAAACGCATTTTCATGCTGATTTTGTTAGTGGTCATTTGGATTTAGCTAAAGTTACCGGTGCTGCCATCATTTACGGCCCTCTTACTCAAACTCCACTTCCTGTATACATAGCCAAAGATGAAGAAGTATTTACGCTGGGTAAATTATCGATACAGGTTTTACATACACCCGGTCATACCTTAGAAAGTAGTTGTTTTTTGCTAAAAGATGAAACAGGTAAAGATATTGCCATTTTTACCGGAGACACCTTGTTTGTTGGTGATGTTGGCAGACCAGATTTAGCACAAAAGTCCAACGAAATTACTACAGAAGATTTAGCGGGCATGATGTACGACAGTCTGCAAAAAAGAATTATGCCTTTATCGGATGAGGTGATTTTATATCCCGCCCATGGTGCAGGCAGCAGCTGCGGAAAAAACCTAGGCCCTGAAACACATAGCACAATTGGTGCACAGAAAGCCAGCAATTATGCTTTACAGCCTCAAACTAAAGAAGCATTTATTAAAGCTGTTACCGAAGGATTAACAGCCCCTCCGCAATATTTTCCTATTAATGCAAAAATTAATAAAGAAGGTTACGATAGTTTAGACAGCGTATTGACAAGTGGATTAACCTCGCTTTCTGTTACTATGCTCAAAGAACATTTACACCATAATTATATTCTATTAGATACACGAAACTCCGCTGAATTTACACAGGGATTTATTCCAGGATCCATCAGCATTGGTTTAGATGGCAGATTTGCAGAATGGGCCGGTAGTCTGCTTCCTTTCAATACCCCTATTGCACTGGTTACAGAAAATGGTAAAGAAAAAGAAAGCATTATCCGTCTAGCTCGTGTAGGCTTTGATAAAGTAGTGGGTTATGTAGAGGGCGGCTTTGAAGCCTGGCAAGCAGCCGGAGCACCTATTGATTTAATTATTGATGTTGAAGTTGATGAAGTAGCTATGGACATAACTTTTGACCCCAATATGGTTATTTTAGATGTTCGTAAAGAAACAGAATATGCAGATGGGCATATTAAAGAAGCCATAAATATACCGCTTGACCACTTAACAGACCCCGGCAGTATGGCCGATCTGGATGAACAACAAAATATTTATGTTCACTGCGCCGGTGGTTACAGAAGTGTAATTGCCTCTTCTTTAATAAAAAGACAAGGCATCCACAATATTAGAAACATCGTAGGCGGTTATGGTCAAATTAAAGAATTAACCGACAAGTTCGATATTGAAAAAGATGTGTCGGTATTGAACTAATCCACTATTATTTTAAAAGACTTTTAGCGTGTAATTCCGGGTCGTAATTCCATTTGAACCTGCGATGACTCCATAAAAAATTCGCGGGTCGTTTACGCAGTTCGCCTTCAACAAAAGTTTTATAATCGAGGGTTATTTTACCAAATGGGATTTCATTGGGGGTAGTGGTGTACAATGATAATTCTGATTTATAATACCCCCTTTTTACGCGGTAATACGTAGCAAATACAATGGCTGTATTTTTTAACCGAGCTCCTTTTTCTGGTCCGGGCACGAATGGCGTAATTTTTCCCATAAAATCTACCCAATATGCATCTTGTGTTCTGCGGGGATTTTGATCTGCAGCCAATGCCATAGCGTATATACCGGTGGCGTATTTATGAAATTTTGTAGTAAAGTCGCTGGCTGGTATTAAAATGGTTTTAAACTTGCTACGCATGTTGTATATAATCCGGTCGAAAGCCTTACTCGACAATGGCGCATAAACACCTAAAAAAGGATACGTGAAGTTTGCACCGTAAGCCAGGTTTACATATTCCCAATTAAAGAAATGACCGCCATGCACTTGAACACTCTGACCAGTTTTATACAAATCATTTACTACTTCATAATTACACTCAAACCGTCTGTCTAACTCTGCTTTTGAAATAGAAATCATTTTGATCATTTCAACAAACGTGTCAATCAATTGTCTATAAAATGCTTTTTCAATTGCCAATCTTTCCGCTACAGACTTTTCCGGAAATGCAATTTGAAGATTTTGTCGAACTACTTTTTTTCGATACTGAATGAGGTAATAAGTCAATAAATAAAAGATGTCAGACAACACATAAGCAATACGCCATGGCAGCAATGATATGCAATAAAAAATAGGAAAAATGATATAATACATAAATATGGTAATCTGTTTATATGTAGAGAAGGGCTGAGTAATCTTATGCAGGATCTACCCAGGTACCGGTTTCTTTTAATAGATTAATCAATTCTTCCACGGCAATTTCACTGTCAATATTTTTCTTTACTACTTCTTTACTTTTGTATAAAGTTATTTTACCTACACCACTTCCTACATAACCAAAATCGGCATCAGCCATTTCGCCGGGGCCATTAACAATGCAACCCATGATAGCTATTTTCACTCCTTTTAAATGATTGGTTACGCTTCTGATTTTTGCTGTTGTTTCTTGTAAATCAAACAAAGTTCTTCCGCAGCTGGGGCAACTAATGTATTCCGTTTTAGATATTCTGGTACGGGTGGCCTGTAAAATACTAAAGGCAGATGAGTTAATGAATTGTTCTACTGATTGATTCTTTTGATAATTTCTTCCGCCAGTATCTAAGCTGTTGGTGTTGATTTGTTCGGTATAGCTATTTGCAGACATGCCCAAACAAATGCCATCACCCAACCCATCTAATAACAAGGCACCACATTCAGTGGAATAATGCAATAAATGTTCGTCCGGCGTATGCCAGTTACTATCAGTAATTAATACAACCGGATTCAATACATTTTGATTCATCAGTTCCATAAACATTCTCCTCACGGCAGGCATTGCATGTTTATTTTTACTACTTAAGCCAATCACCACTGTTGGGTCATTCGCAAATTGATCTAAATAGGTGAAATCATTTACCGGAGTTTCATCATTAAAACAATCGAGCATTACCAGATTCAATAGATTGCTTTTTTCGTTGGAGGATGTATATCCTGCAGCATCAAATAATGGGAAATATTTTTCTTTGTCGGCACAAACCAACCAGGTGGCCGGATATACAATTACTTTCAGCGTCCCTGGCAATGCAAAGTCTATGACTTGATGTCCTGTGAAAATATAATCAGCAGCAGCATCGCCAATATTCCATTTATCGGTATTGGCATCATATTTATAATCAATTGCCGCTAAATGTTCCGGAGTAATTTTATCTACTTTACTGAAATCTGCAATTACAACTGGGACCTGATTGCCTCCTACGTTACCCACTGCAAAACTGGTTCTTCTTTTGTAATGAAAAGGATCGTATGGTACTTTTTCAATAGTTGGGATAACGCCTATATCAGGCAGATTGGTATATCGTTTAACCAGGTCTCTGCATACCGGTATTTCAAATTCCGGATCTTCTGTAAGGCTGATGCGAATGGTGTCCCCAATGCCATCTTCTAAGAGTGTGCCAATACCTGCAGCGCTCTTTACTCTACCATCTTCACCATCGCCGGCTTCTGTTACGCCCAAATGTAAAGGATAACATTCGCCAAACTCTTGCTGCATTTGCTGCACCAACAACCGATACGCTTGAACCATTACTTGTGGGTTGCTCGATTTCATGCTCAAAATAATGTTGTGGTAATCTTCGCCCCGTGCAATACGCAAAAATTCCATGGCGCTTTCTACCATACCTATAGGTGTATCGCCATAGCGACTCATTATTCTATCACTTAAAGAACCATGATTGGTGCCAATACGCATGGCAGTTCCATGTTCTTTACAAATTTTTACCAGCGGAGTAAATCGATCTCTTATGCGCTCGATTTCTTCCAGGTACTCTGCATCGGTATAGTCAATTTGTTCAAATTTTTTCTTATCTACATAATTACCCGGATTCACTCTCACCTTCTCTACAATTTTTGCAGCTATCTCTGCTGCATTGGGCGTAAAATGAATATCGGCAACAAGCGGGGTTGTGTATCCGCGTTTGCGTAATTCATTTTTTATGTGGAGTAGATTTTCTGCTTCATTTTTAGAAGGGGCGGTAATACGTACCAGCTCTGCTCCTGCTTCAATACATCGTATTGCTTGCTCCACTGTTGCCATCGTATCTAACGTATCGGTAGTAGTCATTGTTTGCACCCTAATAGGATGACCATTCCCTAATAACAAATTGCCGATTTTTACTTCGCGCGTTTTTAAGCGGCTGAACTGTGTGAGTGAATTACAATATAGTTGCATGTAGTATTTGCTTTATAGTTTATTTTTTACCTGCTAAAAATCCTTGTTGCTTTAAAATATCTTTCAAGAGGTCTAATCGTACCTTTTTAATATTGGTATCGGCAGCCCCTTCTATATTTAATACAAAAAAGTAGGGGTGTTTGTTCTCTTCAATCCATCCAACTATCCAACCCAACAATTTACCATTGGGCAGGGTTGCGGTTCCTGTTTTATAGCTGAGTTGATAGTTAGCGTTAGACTCTTGCAGCATAATTTGTTTAACAATCTGCTGTGTTCTTTTTTGAAAGGGTAGTTGCGAAAAATATAATTTCTTTACCAGACCTAGTTGCTCATCGGCAGTAATTTTAAGCGTTTGATTTAACCAAAAACTATCAACATGACTACCTATTTCATGATTGCCATACTTTAAACTATCTAACCAGTATTTCATGGTGTCTTTACCAATTCTGCGAGCTACTTCCTGGAAATAAGGAACAGCAGATACTTTAAAAGCTTCTTCTAAATTCAAGTCTTTATTCCAATCCGAAGCGGTATCTCCATTAGGAAACACACGAAATTTTCCATCCCAGGGGATAACCATTTTTTCATTAGAAATACGTCCCGTTTCAATTCCTATTAAAGTATTTACAATTTTAAAAGTAGAGGCTGGTGTATAGGCTGAATCTCTAAATCGTTTCAAGTTATAGACGGTAAAGTCCCCAGCGCCATTGTCGAACAAACCAAAGCTACCTGTAACGTTCTGCTGATCAAAAAACGTTTTTAATTGATTATCTACTTTTACATTATTAGGAGAGCAACTATTTAATACCGCAAACAGCATTCCTACTAAAACATAGGTACTAATGGTAAAAACAGTTTTATTTTGCATGGTACAATATTTCATTTGTTCACTTTTTTGTCTTTTACTTTTTACTTTTTAAGACGCCAGCATGTCGTCTCTACATTTTGAATTAAATCACGCCCAGTTCTTTCCCTACTTTCGTAAACGCTGCTATTGCCTGGTCTAAGTGTGCCTGAGTATGAGCAGCACTTAATTGCACCCTTATTCTGGCCAATCCTTTAGCTACCACCGGAAAGAAGAACCCAATAACATACACCCCCTCATTAAGAAGAGCAGCTGCAAATTTTTGGGCAAGTACTGCATCATACAACATAATCGGAACAATCGGATGATCACCGGGTTTAATATCAAACCCTGCTTCTGTCATTTTTGTTCTGAAGTATTTTGTATTGGATTCTAACTGATCTCTTAACGTAGTAGCAGAAGACAGCATGTCTAAAACCGCAATAGAAGCGCCTACAATACTAGGCGCCACGGTATTAGAAAACAAGTAAGGGCGGCTTCTCTGACGAAGCATTTCAATGATTTCTTTTCTACCTGAAGTGAAACCACCACTCGCACCTCCTAATGCTTTGCCCAATGTGCCGGTAATAATATCTATTCTACCCATTACCCCTCTGTATTCATGCGTACCGCGACCAGTTTTTCCTAAAAAGCCGGATGAATGGCACTCATCTATCATCACAATAGCATCATATTTATCGGCGAGGTCGCAAATTTTATCGAGTTGCGCAATGGTTCCATCCATACTAAAAGACCCATCGGTAACAATAATTCTACTTCTGCAAGCAGCGGTTTCCTGCAGTTTACTTTCCAGATCCAACATGTTGTTGTGCTCATATCTAAAGCGCTGGGCTTTACAAAGCCTTACTCCATCTATGATAGAAGCATGATTAAGCGCATCACTTATAATAGCGTCTTCTTCCCCAAATAAAGGCTCAAAAACACCGCCATTTGCATCAAAAGCTGCAGCATATAGAATAGTGTCTTCTGTACCCAAAAAAGTAGCGATTTTTTGCTCTAATTCCTTGTGAATGTCCTGCGTTCCGCAAATAAAGCGCACACTGCTCATGCCATATCCGTGCGTATCGATGGCTTTATGCGCTGCTTCAATTACTGCCGGATGCGACGATAGTCCCAGGTAATTGTTGGCGCAAAAATTGAGTACTTTATGGCCATTTACGGTAATTTCAGGGCCTTGCTCACTGGTTATCACCCTTTCTTGTTTGAATAATCCCGCTTGCTGAATTTCATTTAATTCCTTGCCAATTCGGGAAACAAAGTTTTCATTCATTGTAAAGCCTTTAATTGTTGAGCAAAGATAAGGTAAGTTAGCACTTACCCAGAGGGATAACTGCGTCAGACAATCTGTTTAATAAAACCCGCTATAAAAGGGAGAAATTATATACAATTAACCAAATAATTAACTTTTCGGCGATACAATTTTACCCTTCATCGCTTAGCTTTGACACAAATAAATTAATTATGAAAAATTGGATAGTTGGATTTGCAATACTCTTTTCAAATGGATTGGCTGCGCAACAAAAAGCCGGCACTATATTGTTTGAGAAAAAAGTAAACATGCATAAAATGATTCAGAATGAAGAAATGAAAGCATTTATGCCGGAGTTTAGAACCAGTAACCATATTTTGCAATTCAGCGACAGTGTTTCCATATATAAATTAATTCCGGATGATGAAGCACCCGATCCATTTGAAGGTGGCGGCGGCGGTAGACCCAATATCATGATGCGGATGGGGGGAGCAGATGCCGGTGAATTGTATTTCAATTTTGCGCAAAGTAAAACGGTACAAGCTACAGAATTAGGTGGCAAGAATTTTTTAATTGTTGACTCTATTAAACAACAGCCCTGGAAAATGGGAGAAGAAACTAAAAAAATACTTGGCCACACTTGCTATAAGGCAAGCAGAAAAGTTTCATCGCCTCTTGCTAGAATGTCCATCAGATCTTTTTCTGCTGACAATGGGAATAAAGCAGATTCTTCCGTAAATAAAGAAATGAAAAATACACCAAAAGAAATAGACCTGGTTGTTTGGTATGCTACAGATATCATCACTCCTGCCGGCCCTGAAAGTTATGGTACACTTCCGGGCGCTATTTTGGAAGTTAATTTGAATGAGGGACAAACGCTCATTACTGCTACTGAAATTAAAAACAGCTTCAATGCAAAGGAATTAAAAGAACCTTCAAAAGGCAAAGTAGTTACTCAGTTAGAATATCGTAAAATGATGATGGAGATGTTCAACCAGCAAGGTGGGCCTGGTATGATGAGAATGAGGAGAGAGAATTAAAGCGAAAAGTTAAAAATGAAGAAGGAATATCATTTTTTCTTCATTTTTGACTTTTAACACTTCTAAGTTTTTTTTTGCTCACTTTTGAAGTAAATTGCAAATAAATCTTGTTTTACTTCATGTTTGTTAATAGAGAAGATATCTTAATTCTTAAAAAGTTGTCAACTGCAACAGAACTTATTTCTGTTGAAACTATACCTGTGAATTTTAGGCAGGATTTTCAAAATTTTTTCTTCGGCAAAACATTAACAAAAATACATGGGGCTGATTACGTTTATCCACATGATATTAAATCTTGGGTTAAATTTATGTTCAACAAGTATAAGGATTAATCTTATATGCTACCCCAATATTTATTAGTATTTAACGAGACCCTAAATAGATTTAATACTAAATTTCCTAGACTGCAATGGTCTGAAAAATTTAAGAATGATTTAATTAATGACTATTCATTTTATTCTGCAAGGGTTGAGGATTCTAAATTGCTTTATGGAGATACCATTCGGTTCCTAAATAATGAATCAATCAAAGGGGTAAATTTAAATTCACTGTTGGGTATTGCCGAACATCAATCCATACTCAAGCAGTTAATTAGTGGTTTAGATAATGTAAATGAATTCGTATTAAGCGAAGAATTAATCAAAGAATTACATGCAGCGTTAATGGAATCTCCTTTTGCATGGGAGACGGATTTCAAGCCTGAATTAGTAGGAAATTACAGAAATATACCCGCTGTAGGATCTAGAGAGCCCTTTTTCGAAAACAAGGAATACATAGCTCATTTTAATCTAGATGTAATTATGCCGTCCTATGTAGATATATTTAATAATAAGTTTAGACAAATTAATAATACTAATTATGAAACTCACTTATTAACTGTGATTGCTAATTTTCATAATACCTTTTTAAATAAACTTCACCCGTTTGCTGATGGCAATGGAAGAGTTTGTAGAATTATAATGGGTGCTATATTGATGTCAAACAACTGCCCTCCAATTTTCCCGCAAATTATAGATCAAAATAAGCAAGTTGAATATATAACAAAAATTATTGAATGTGAAAAAAATCAGACAGATGAAATATTAACTGAATATTTTGCTCGTGGAATGACCAATTACTTACTTGAGAGATTAAAGTAAAATCTATCGTTTCTTAAACTTCGTTTTAAGACTTATAAAAAGTCATCAAGAACATTGGGATTTACCCTCGGTTCCTGATGACTTTTTAGTTGATGTAACGGTATTTAATTAAATATCAATTACCCATTATCAATTATCAATTATCGGTAAAGTCTCACTTCCACTCTTCTGTTCTTCCATCCTGTTGCTTTGGTTTTAGTTGCCGGCTTACTGCTGCCATAACCAATTGATTTTAAACGAGCAGGATTGATGTTGTAACTGATGAAGTAATTCTTCACGGTATTGGCGCGACGGTCTGATAATTTCTGATCGGATGATGCACTGCCCTCATTATCGGTATGACCCGCTAAAATACATTGGTAATCCGGGAAGGTTTTCATTAAATCTTTTAAGCCTGATAATGTGCCAAAGGAATTACCTAAATCATACTCATTCACATTAAAGTATATCACAAATACAATCGTATCCCCATCCATCATCGAGGCAGATTCGCTCTTATTATTGGCTCCTGACTCCACTTGTACTTCTTCCTCTTGCTCCATTGCTTGTTCGCTTAACCCTCTTGTGTCTTCTGCGGATGCTTGATCATCGCTATTCTTCCCTTTGCGGATGTCTCTTGCTCTTCCTCTGCCATCTTTTCTTGGTGTAGACATCAACTCCGGACGCTCTATATCTTTGGAGTAGATGGTTGCAGGTTCATCCACTTCTTTGTTTAACTTATCCCAACTCTTCTTCTTGTTCTCTGTTACAAAGATCTCCGATCTTCTGTTTACCAACTGCTCGGTTACATCGTATTGGTTCTCCTCACACTGCTTCACTAAATAATTCTTGCCGTAATGGCTCTCCACGATTCTGCCCGCTGCGATTCCCATGTCTTTTAAATACCTGGTAACTGCCGCTGATCTTCGGTTCGATAACTTGATGTTGTAATCCATATCCGCAGAGCAATCCGTAAACGATCCGATCACCGCATTTAATGTTTTCTTTTTCTTTAACTGCTTCACCAACTCATTTAATACCACTTTGTCGTTGTTACTTAAATACGATTTATCTAAGTTATAATACACCACATATTTATTCGCGGTGCCTTCCGCAATTTCGCTTACCTGCGTGCGGTCTTGTGCACGATCTTGCTTGCCTTTTTTCTTTACCACTCCCGCTTCTTCTTCTTCCGGAACAATC
>JBIIAP010000189.1:0-5287 GCA_044239855.1 Sediminibacterium sp.
TCTGCTACCCAAGTAACTGTGTTATTAAATATGGCAGAATTAGGTGAACTTAGCGATGAATTTTCAATAAGCTTAACTATTTTGCCCATTCCATCTATTACCATAACCCGGCCAGTTCCTATGCTGTTTTTTTGTGTTAACAGTATTTGATTGTTACTAATTTTAGCACTAATTATTTTCCAAGCAGGGTCATAGTAAAGCAGCTTATGCGGATTGCTGATCAACACCACCGAATCGTTTTGTAATCCAACTAATTGATTCGATAACATTCCGCAAAATCTCCATCCATCATTTGTAAGTCCTGCTGAAATACTAATATTCCCCCAGTTCTTGTAATCGGCAAGGTTTAAACTATGCGCAGCAGCTCTTTTTAATCCATCATTGGTAGCCGCATAAAAATAATTATCATCAGCCGTTACACTATGAACAGAAGTAGCAGCACCATTTGAACCTATGATCCATGTTTCTTTCACTTCATATTTAGTTAAATCCACCGCAATAATCCCTAAGCCTGTTGCAAGATAGGCCATGCCCATCTTGCAATAAATCTGTTGGATGCTTTTATTGGCGATAATTACAGCTTGTTTAATGTCGGAGATATTTTGTACGATACTGCCTTTTAAAATATCTACATTACTATTCTTATAAGCAATTACTAACTGCTGTGTATGCTCGTCCCAACCAATGCAGCTTACACCTGTTTCACTTAATCCATTGGTTTTATCGAAGGTGTTGATTTCTCCATCTGCATCTACCGAAAATATATTACTGGATGTTCCGCAGTATATTTTATCGCCTTGCACTACTTGTAAGGCATTTTGGTAATTTAAATGTGCACGCCATGTGCCAATCGGAATTTGTGCGGGGGCATGAAGGCAACCGATAAGTAAGCAAAGAAGTAGGCTATTAAAAGTTTTTGCAAACATCACTTAATCTTTACTTCTTTTCGGATGAATAGATTGTTGAATAGCAGTACTGTTAACCCACCAAAGCACCCCAAGTAATAACAAAGCACTACCAATTGTATAGCCTGAAATAATCGAGGGTAGTACAATATGTTGATTGGATAAAAATTGATAAATAAAATATTGTAATACAGTCACAGCTAATAACGCGATGCTAATCATCCACACATTAGCCGGAAAAAATTGTTTCATGATAAACTTTTTCAATTGGGTAGGAGATGCCCCTAATAGAATCAGCAAGCTAATTTCTTCTTTGCAGGAAGCAATAGTTAATTGAATAAATAAGGAAAAAACCAATAATGCAAAGATCAACATTAAAGTGCCGGTTGCCCCTGAAATAACAACAACAGCATCTACCACTTTTCTGTATTTACTAAATCTTGTTTTATCTGAATCGGTGGTTAGTTGATGTTGCTCTAAATATTGACTAAGCAGTGGGTTGCCTGGGTCTTTGGTTCGGATGATAATTCTGGACGACTTACCCGAAATATCTGAAGCAAACTGTTTGTTACCCCATTGCATAAATTCTTGTGGAACCAACATGGAGGAGATCCTGTCACTGAATCCTACTATTTTACCGTTGAATGAGGTAGTGCCATTTGGCCCATAAATATTTACTTTTAGCACAATCATTTTAACAATTGCCGGAGTAAGTTGAGGCAGGTTTTGCGACAAAGAAAATTGAAAATTATAAATATCTAAAAACATGGTTGGAATAATAATCGGCACAAAATCTGCCTGCTCATTCCATGTCCATGTTGCATCGTTCACATCAATAAATGCTGCGGGAACACTTTCAAAAGCAATATCAGTATAAAACGGAAAACGACTGCTGTTGCTTTGTATACTTGCTTTAAACTTAGATGGGGTAAGTATTCCAACAGCTTCTGTAAAAGGTTGTTTGCTGATGTCATTGATAATAGAATCGTCTAAAGTGGTGTTGCCCAAGTTTGCATCAGTAAGTACTTTGTTGATCACTAAAAAATTAGCAACACTGTCTTTGCTGCTTTTGCTGTATAAAAGTTGATTATAATCAACCTGAATCTGAACAGCAGTTAATAATAAAAAGGCTGCAACGGACATACCAACAACAGCAACAGTGAATTTAGTTCGTCCTGCACTATTGCGAATTAACTTTTTTAAGATGCTATGTAGTTGCTTCATTTATAAAACTAACTTTCTGGTATAAGGAAATAAATCATCATCATCTAAATCAGTCATAATTATTCCGGCATTTCTTTTTTTACATTCAGCTGCAATTAATGCGGCAGCTATTTTTTTATTGGCTAAGTCTAAATGGCTAAACGGCTCATCCATTATCAACCACTCAAAGGGTTGCATCAGCGCGCGTACTATAGCAATTCGTTGTTGCTCACCATAGCTGCAAATGCCAGCCGATTGTTCTAAAATAGCACTTATGCCTAAGGTTGCAGCCATCTCTTCCATTCTTTCCACACTGCAAAAGGGTTCTTGTAAAACACGTTTCAATTCTATATTTTCTCTAGCAGAAATATGCGGGAACAGTTTTAAATCCTGAAAAATCACACTCAATTTTTGTTTTCTAATAGCAGACAAATCATCCGCAGTTAGGTTGCGAATGTTTTGTTGATTTAAAATCACATTCCCTGTATAATCAAACCGTAATGCATATAAAATATGCATAAATGTAGTTTTACCTGTGCCACTTGGTGCAGTAATTTTTATCCACTCACCCTCCGAAAATGCTGCTTTCTTATTCCAGATTTGCGATGACTCATTCCGGGATAATCGTTCTTCAAGGGGAACAGGCATTAAATGATCCAGCATTATCATACGTAAAAAATTTAATCTACTCTAATTACACCCGGAAGGTTCGATGGGGCCATTTTTTCTTCAAATGCTTTATCTTTTTTATCCTGCAAACGAATATCTGTAGCTACTCGGGCAAATAAATTAACAATAGATACTAAACTATTTTGTTTTGGATCAGTCATGCTGATTTGAAGTTCAGCGTTGATTTTACCATTGTCATAATTTTCAGAAGAGGCTATAACGTCTTTAACAGTATTTTTGATGGTATTTATCGATCCATTATACAATGCACTTGTATCAGTTATAAATCCTTTTAAGGTGTTGGCTACATCAATATACATTACGGTAGATTTTCCTTTAAAATAATCAAGCGCTTCTTTGTTAATAGCTTTATTTATCGACGCTTGAATGTATCGTGTATAGGTTAGAGAATCACTTGAAATAATCAAATTTTGATCATTTGCCACAATGTATAAGCCAAAGAAATTCATTAAACCACTTCCTTTATATATTTTGCCCGCTTTAACCATGGTGCCGAATTCAACTGCTTTGTTCATTAGTTTATTAAAACTAGCAGCGTTGCCTACCGGTATGTTAATGATTAGTTTACCAATCGGTTTTCTCTTAACAAGCGACACTTCATCTCTACTCTCTTCTGGTTCATTATTTTTCTTACCTAAATCCGAAACAACAACTGCAACATCACCTTTTAAAGCGCTATATAACTCTTGCGTATTAATACCGGAACTTTTCAAAAACTCATTTACCAATCCTTCCACTTCCAGTTGTTTAAGAATACCGCTGAATATTTCTGGATTAAATGCGGCCATCATAATCGCATTAATATGCTCAGAAGGATAATGTTCAATTAAAGATAAATTGACGGTGGGTCCGGCGTATTTCTTTAAAATGCCACTCAAATATGAATTAGGGTAAGTGGTAGATTTTGCTATGATTTTTCCATCTTCAAAAGCAAGCGTAGCGCAAGTATAATTATCTTTCATCAACTCCTCCATTTTAGGAAGTTGAATAGGCATCCCGGTTAAGTTGCCCAATAATTGATTGGTAGTGCTAAAAAAGTAGCCTTCTGCTTTGTCTTTATATAAGTCTTTAAACCCCTTAACAGAAATTATGGACGCATCTTCTTTTTGTGAAAACATTTGCGAGAGTGCTGCAGTAATCTCTTTGCTGGTATTGATCTTTTCAGGTATAATAAACCTCATTTCTACCGTATCATAATATGGTTTTACCTGATGAGAGTATGACATCCAGATAAACTGTTCTTTGTTCCAGGCGAGCACATTGTTCTCCATGGTTTCTATATAAGTAAAATCCTTTTCTTTTTTAAGAACCTTGGATTTTGTTGGTTCATTTGATTGAAGGAACTGCTCCAGTTTGGCAGCATCCTCTAAACTGCCTAATACATTAAAAGACTGGATGCTAGACTTGTCAGCAGCTTTTTTTTGTACAGAGAAAAAATGAATCTTCTCTTTCCAATTGATGCCTGCATTATTTCTTAAATTAGAGATGAATTTTTTATCGGCTTGTTCATCGGAGTTTCCTTTGAAAACATCACCTAAAATACTGTCGATATTAGCCCCATTTTTTTCTAACTTATCCTTTAGTGCAAAAGCATCGATCGATACTACCGCAAAAGCATCTTTCGGAATTAAGCGCGTTTCTTTGGGTACATTGTTTTTGCATGAAATTAATAAGCTGGTAACTATCAACACTAAAAGTGTTGGAAGAATCCTGAATTGCATATAGTGTAAATTTAATTATATGAAGTTATTTAACTTAATTTGAATTTAAGTTAAATTGATTAGTAAGTTTCAGTTATTGGGGTTAATTATGTTGAATGGTCTCTTGGGATAACCCATTTTATTCGCTGTATGGGTATGCTTAATCGGTAACTTAATACTAATATTCAGCGTAAGATAAACCCTTATTTGATTCATTAGATTAAGGTAGCTGTTTAAACTATCCAATCAAATAAGTATTTTTCATCGTGTTCAATTTGAAATTTTTGAAGAAAGTCGATGTATTCTTCTTTAAAAGTCTTAATATGGTGATGTTCTTCCTGTTTAGCAATGTATTGATATATATTGTCAATCTGAGAATGTGCGTAAGAAAAAACCCCGTATCCTTCTTGCCAAGCAAAATTAGCTTTTGTGAATTTTTGCTCGTTAATGAAATGGGAAGAATTATTTTTTATATCTCTAACTAAGTCGGATATGCTAATGGATGGTTTTAATCCAACCAGCACATGAACATGGTCGGTAACGCCATTTATAATTATGGGCTTTTGATTTTTGCCTTTTATGATACCGGCCATATATTTAAATACTTCTTCTCGCCATGGTTTCTGTAAAAGATTTTCCCTCCCTTTAACTGCAAAAACGTATTGTATATAAATTTGTGAAAATGTACCTGCCATTATTTTTTATTATTATGCCATCCCTACTGGATGCTGATTTTTGTTGATTGTTTATGTTTTCTATAATCATGTCATCCCTTCGGGATTATTTAAT
>JBIIAP010000190.1:0-5263 GCA_044239855.1 Sediminibacterium sp.
GGTATATTGTTTTATTCAAATACGCAAGCTATTAAAAATAATGAAGGTTGGGGCGCAATGAAATATCCACAATTGATTTATGGCATGATTGGAATTTTTATTTACGTAGGTGTAGAAGTAACTATTGATAATAACTTTGGAGCGCTATTAAAAATACCCGGGTATTTAACAAATGAAGGATTAGATGAAAGTAAAATTTCTAAATATGTATCATTGTATTGGGGTAGTTTAATGATCGGAAGATGGACGGGCGCTGTAAGCGTATTTAACTTAACCGGGTTAAAGAAAACCATTGCAACTATCATAGTGCCTTTTATAGCATTTGCGGTAGTATTATTTGTGAATAATTTATACGGAAATGATGTGAATGATCTGATTGCTTATGCAGTATATATAGTTTTAGCATTGGCTGCTTTCTTCTATGGACAGGAAAAGCCGGTAAAAACATTAATAGCGGTGTCTTCTTTAGCTACTATTGCCATGTTGATAGGCGTATTCACCAACGGTATTGTTTCTGTATACTCATTAATGGCAGGAGGTTTATGTTGTTCAGTAATGTGGCCTTGCATATTCTCATTAGGTGTAGGCGGATTGGGTAAATACACCAGTCAGGGTTCTGCATTTTTAATTATGATGATTTTAGGTGGCGCTATCATACCACCATTACAAGGTGCGGTAGGCGATTTAAGTTCGGTAGGCATGCACCATTCGTATCTGTTGGCTGCTGCATGTTTTGCATTTCTTGTTTATCTGGCTTTCAAATTAAAGCAGGTATTAAAATCACAAGGTTTAGATTTTGATGCACAGGTAAGCGGAGGACACTAATATTTTTGTAACTAGTCCAATAAAAACTCATTAGGAAGCAGGGAAATTTACTCAATTTTCCTGCTTCCTAATTTTTAATTAAACATATTAGGAAGCAGATTTTTTGTCTACGGTGGAATATCTAAAGATTTCATTTCTACTTTAAATTTATATTAGCGAATTTCACATAACAAATGAAATCAATAAAAATAACAGCATGAATACTAGCAGTAAAAAAGCGTTTGAACCACTTGCCATAGGAATTGACATTGGTGGAACCGGAACAAAATTTGGGATAGTTGATCGTATTGGAAATGTCTTGTTTTCAGGCGAAATGAGCACAAAGAAGCATTTAACTGTGGAGCCATTTATAGATGAACTATACCAATGTCTTTCCCCGTTTATTGAACAAGCAGGTGGCGTAGGCAGAATAAAAGGGATTGGGGTTGGTGCACCAAATGGTAATTATTATAAAAATACCATTGAACATGCGGCTAATTTACCATGGAAGGGTATTATACCATTTGGACAAATGGTGGAAGCTAAGTTTCAATTACCAACAGTGCTTACCAATGATGCAAACGCTGCAGCAATTGGAGAAATGATGTATGGTGCAGCACAGGGCATGAAAGATTTTATTATGATTACGCTTGGAACCGGTGTTGGGAGCGGTATTGTAGCCAACGGTAAGCTTATTTATGGGCATGATGGTTTTGCCGGTGAATTAGGACATACCATTACCATACCGGATGGAAGATTTCATCCGGGAACTGGGAAGAAGGGTTCTCTGGAAAGTTATGCTTCTGCAACCGGGGTAAGACTTACCGCACTGGAGTTTTTAGAGAAAAGTGATAAGCCAAGTTTATTGAGACATATTCCGGCTGATACTATTGATTCTAAGCAAGTACATATTGCCGCGAAAGAAGGGGATGAATTAGCTCAAGAAATTTTTGAATATACCGGAAAAATACTGGGAATGGCTTTAGCCAATTTTGTAATGTTTTCTAATCCCGAAGCCATTATTTTATTCGGAGGATTAACAAAAGCCGGCGATTTTATTTTGAAACCTACCAGAGAGAACATGGAAGCAAACTTAATTCAGGTATTTGAGAATAAAGTTAAAATATTAATCAGTCACTTAAAAGAATCAGATGCTGCGATATTAGGGGCATCTGCATTAGTTTGGGAAATGAATTAATCTATTCATTTCTAATTCTATAAAAGAGCAAGCCTGTTTATCTTTAAACAGGCTTGCTCTTTTATAGAATTAGCTGAGTAAAATTATTGGTGCTTTATAATAAAAACAGCAGGAACCGGTCTTTGTCCCTCTTTATCACTTGGCGTGATGGTTTGCTTTCCATTCACTAACATGCAGCTACTGCCCCCTCCATCTAAATTCAAAGCTTCTTCACAACCCACTTGAACCAACATATCCGACAATTGCTTTAAATCGGCCCCTTCGGCTTTACCAGGAAATCTTCCTTCTACCACCATAACAATTAACTCCCCGCTTCTTGTGTATCCCATTGCAGTTCTTGGATGCTTATCGAACAATGCTTTCCCTGAAAACTTTATTTCTTCATGATTAGTGATTTGAGAAACTCCATGCTGTACTAAAACCGGCCCTCCTCCTATTGCAGTTTGCATTTTCCATTTTTTGAAAAATTGATCTTTGGGTAGCCTATTTTTAAAAAGTACCGGGAAAGAATCTTTTATAAATGGCACAGGTGATTGAACGGCTAATGGAAATTTCAGGGAAGTATCGGTATATGTCCAGGCAACGTCAGCAATTCGTTTAGCATTGATGCCAATTGCACTAGCGAGAGGGTGTTTATAGGTTAATGTATCCTTCCCTTTACCGGCAATAGATTGTTTATTGTATGCACGTAATTGGGCATCTTTTACTACCAGGTTTAAATTGGAGTTGCGAACAAATTCAAAAAAAGTACCATTTACTACCAGTAATGGTTGCCCTTCTTGTTCATAATATTGAGAAGGGGTATAGCGCTTACCATTTCCAACCTGTGTGGTAAAATTTAGTTGCTTATTTTTTAAAGGAGCAATTAAATAAAATGCCTTGTTAGGCTTCCCATTCAATGAATCATTGGTAATGAATATATGTACACCTTCCGGTAAGGGCTGATATAAGGAATCTACATTATTCCAATGTAGCTGTGCGAAAGAAAATACAGGGAACAGAAAGATTGCGATGAAAAGTTTTTTCATGTGTTTATAACTAATGTTTTTTATCCTTTCTCTGCCAGCCACTTATTTTTCCCATAACCTGGAATCACATGTTTTTCGCTGTGATAAGAGGAACGAACCAATGGACCGCTTTCAACATAATCAAATCCAATTGTATATCCAATTTCTCTTAATTCAGCAAACTCATCGGGATGCACAAAACGTTGAACAGGTAAGTGTTTTTTAGTAGGCTGCAAATATTGTCCTAATGTTATTACATCGGTGCCAACGTTTACCAAATCTCGCATGGTTTGAGTTACTTCTTCTTTGGTTTCTCCCAAACCCAGCATAATACCGGTTTTAGTTCTTCGGCCACCTTTTTTAAGTGTTTCCAAAACTGTTAAACTTCGAGCATATTTAGCTTGTATTCTAACTTGCTTTGTAATACGCTCTACGGTTTCCATATTATGACTAACCACTTCAGGTGCAGCATCAATGATGCGCTGTATTTGATCGGTAAAACCTCTAAAATCTGGGATTAAGGTTTCTAGGGTTGTTTGAGGATTTAAATTTTTTATTGCTTTGATGGTATTATACCAAATAATGGATCCGCCATCTTTTAACTCATCTCTGTCTACACTGGTTACTACCGCATGTTTTACTTTCATCAGATGAATCGCTTCTGCTACTCTTTGGGGTTCGTCCCAATCTACCGAGGCCGGTCTGCCGGTTGCAACGGCACAAAAACCACAACTTCTGGTACAAACATTCCCCAAAATCATAAAAGTTGCAGTGCCTTCTCCCCAACATTCACCCATATTCGGGCAATTACCGCTTTCGCAGATGGTATGTAATTTATGTGTATCTACTAATCCTCTAACATGTTTATAACTCTCGCCCAACGGCAGTTTAACCCTTAACCAGTTTGGTTTTTTAAGGGGAAACTCGTTGACTGCATTTACATCTATTTTGGGTACTACTGGTAATTCTTGCATGTAGCTTTGTTTCAATTTGAGATACAAAATTAACTACTTTCTATTACCGAAAGTAATTGCCACATAAGCATTAAAAAAGAAATTTTTATCCTCGTTGAATAAGATCATTGGCATTTTTTGAGAATAAAATTCAGCATTCACTCCTACTTCAACAGCAGATAATACTTCATTATACCTTCCATAATCAAATCTCAATGCACCTTTTACATGTACGCCCGGAACAATTTTTGTTTCGCTCAGTCCTTTAAAAATGCCGCTTTTGCCAATAATTTCTACATCCGGGGCAAGTAAATTAAGAAATATGTCTTCATTTTCAGGTGTGTATTTGATGGTCTCCCGCTTACTTCCCAGCCTATTATTCATTTCTAAATAATAAGGTTTCAATAATCCAAGAGTAAGCCCACCTCCATATATTCCACTCACAGCCACTCCATTTTTATTGCCTTTTCCTCCGATAAGCAATTGTTGTCCAAATCCGGCTTTTAAGTAATAGAAATTATTGATTTTCCCATATATGTAATTTGATACAAATATGAATCCTTGAGAATTTGACTCAGACGGAATACTTTCTTCCTTGGGATGTTTATGCTCTCCCAATTCGGCCCACCACAAATTTGTTTTAGTAACCGTTTTATATTTTCCTTTTTCATAAGAAATTCCCCACCCATCAGTACTCAATTTCAAGCCAAAAGCGCTCTGCTTTAAAAATATTAATGCACCTTCTTCTTCCTGCTTGATCAACTGATTAATTCTAGCTCTTTTTTCTGCTTTCTTTAGGCTAGACTTAGAGGCTGTAGGTTCAACGGTTTGCTGAGACATAGCTTTTATTCCCAGTACAACAAAAAATACAAATAATAATTTCTTCACTCCTAATTGATTTGTTCAATGTAAATTTATGGCAAAATTGATGCAATGACTGCACAAATTATTTATCAAGGTGATTTAAGAACTACTGCAACCCATCTTCAAAGCGGTACGGCAATTAATACGGATGCTCCTACCGACAACCAGGGCAAGGGAGAATGTTTTTCTCCAACAGACCTAGTGGCTACTGCTTTAGCCACTTGTATGATTACCACCATGGGAATTAAGGCCCGTACGATGGATATTCAGCTGGATGGCACTAAAGCTGATGTAACCAAGATTATGGCCAGTGATCCCAGAAGAATCAGTGAGATTGTGGTTCATCTTTTTTTCCCTTCATCGCTACATTTAGATGAAAAGCAAAAAGAAATATTAGAAAGAACTGCTCGTACCTGCCCAGTTGAAAGGTCACTTCA